>JALZCN010000545.1 GCA_030863045.1 Actinomycetota bacterium
TCGTTGGCCGACCTGGTACGACAAGCCAACGAAGAGTCCGAGACGCGCTTCGCCGCACAGCTGGATGAGGCGATGGCCACCTTCGCCGAGATCATCATGGGCGGCGCGCCGGCTTCCCTGCCCCCCACCCCACCGCCGCTGCCGCGACCGGCTCAGCGCCGGTCCCGCAGTCGCCAGAGCAAGCCTGCGGAACCCGAGCAGAATGGCGACGTCACCGCGGACGCCGCCCCGTGAGTGGCATTCCCACTCACAAGCCAAAGGCCTCAGGCAACAGGTCACGCAACGAGCGGATGCGATGCGGGGCGTCCACCAGACAGTCAGGGCCACCTAGCTCGTAGAGGACCTGGCGGCAGCGCCCGCACGGCATCAGCAACTCGCCGGTGCCCGAGCGGCAGGCTACCGCCACCATCCGACCGCCACCCGATAGCCGCAACTGCCCGGCCATCGTGCACTCGGCGCACAGGGTCAGACCGTAGGAGGCGTTTTCCACATTGCAGCCGGTCACGATGCGGCCGTCGTCGCACAGCGCGGCCGCACCCACTGGCAGTTTCGAATAGGGGCAGTATCCGAGGACTGCCGCCTGCACCGCAGCAGACCGCAGCGCCTCCCAGTCGACGTTGCCCCCGTTGATGTTGTCATACATATGCGTGAGCATCCCCTAGCCGGTCGTCACAGCCCGCCAGTTAGCCTTCGCCGGTGCGGATGGTCCGGTCCCGAGCGGTCATCGTCTTGATCGCCGTTTGCGGCGCGCTGACCCTGCTCAGCTCGGTGCCCGGCACCGCCGTAGCCGCGTGCCCGCAGCAGACCGCGCCGCCCCCACCGGTCGACTCCTCTGAGATCCCAGCTCCCGGCACGCTCACTCCCACACCGATGTCGATTCCCGACCGTCCGGTCGGGGGGCCGCGGATGGGCGAGTGCGGGCTGGTGCTGCCCGCCGGTGCGCCCGCCCCGCCGGCAGGTATCAACGCGATGTCCTGGCTGATCGCCGACGCCGACTCCGGTGCGGTGCTCGCCGCCAAGGACCCGCACGCGCGCCACCGCCCGGCGTCGACGATCAAACTGTTGACCGCCCTACTGGCCGCTGACCGGCTTCCGGCCGATCGGGTCGTGGTGGCGACCCAGGCCGACGCTGATCAGGAAGGCAGCCGGGTAGGCCTGGGCCCAGGCGGCCGATATACCGTGCGGCAGCTCCTCACCGGCCTGCTGCTGGCCTCCGGTAACGACGCCACCCACGCCTTGGCCAATCAGCTGGGCGGCGTCGCTGCGACCGTCGAGCAGATGAACGAGCTGGCCGCCAGGTTGGGTGCGCGCGACACCCGAGCCGCGACTCCGTCCGGACTGGACGGCCCCGGCATGAGCTCCTCGGCCTACGACCTGGCGTTGGCACTTCGCGAGGTGCTCAGCCGCCCGTTGCTGCGCGAGCTGCTGGGAACCCGGCAGGTGATCTTCCCCGGCTTCGGTGGTCGCCCCGGGTTCGTGGTCAGCAATGACAACAAGCTGCTCAGGATCTATCCCGGCGCGTTGGGAGGCAAGACCGGATTCACTGACGACGCTCGGCACACGTTGGTCGACGCCGCGCAGCGCGGCGGGCAGCGCTTGATTGTTGTGCTGCTGCGGGGCGAGCAGCGGCCGGTGTCGATGTCGGAGCAGGCCGCCCGGTTACTGGACTACGGGTTCGCGCTGAGCCCTGACAGCTCGATCGGGCGGCTGGTGGCTGAGGGTGAGCTGCCCGAGCCTGCCGTCAGCAGCCCGAGAGCGCCAGGCGCGATGCCGAAGCTGCCTCGTCCCGGTGCGCGTGCCATCCCCGAGGGCGTGGCTGGCGACTCTGACCGCGCAGCTGGGCCGCTCCCGGTCGTGCTGTGGATCGGCTCGGCAGTCATCGTGCTCGCCGTGCTCGGTGCCCTGGTCGCGCGCCAGCGTCACCGCTGAAAAGATTCAAGCTTCGCTGACTAGCCGGTTGAGCTCGCCGGCGCCGTCGAGATAGGCGCGGGCCTGAAGGTTGAACAGCTCTGCGTACCCGTCACCGCGCGCCATCAACTCGTCGTGGGTGCCCTGTTCGGTGATGCGACCGTGGTCCAGGACAATGATTTGATCGGCGTGCCTGATGTTGGCCAGCCGGTGGGTGATCAGCACCGTTGTCCGGGTCGCCGCCCGGCTGTCACCGTTGCCAGCGGGATCGCCTGTGGGGAAGCTACCCCAGCGTAGTGCCTGCAGGGAACTGAACACAGCGTGCTCGGCACGGGCGTCCATCGCGGCGGTGGGTTCGTCGGCGACGAGCACGGGGGCGTCCCGGTAGAGACCGCGGGCCACGCTTATCCGCTGCCACTGCCCGCCGGATAGGTCGCATCCGTTCTGGAACTCCCGGGACAGCACGCTGGTCCAGCCATCGGGGAGCTCGGCGACCACCGCATCGGCGCCGGAGCCGGCGGCCGCGGCAGTGAGCACGCTGCCGTCGGGATCGGGACGTTCCAGCCGCCCGATGCGAACGTTGTTCTCAGCGGTCATCGGCCACTCGACGGGGTCCTGCAGGACGGCCCCGACCTGGGAATGCAGCTCCCGCTGATCAACCTTGGCGATGTCGACCCCATCCCACGTCACCCGTCCCTGATCTGGCAGGTAGAGCCCGGTGATCACCTTGGCGAGGGTGGTCTTACCGGAGCCGTTCTCCCCGACCAGCGCCACGACCTGCCCGCGGTGGATCGTCAGGCTGACCTGATGCAGGGCAGGCTCGTCCTTGCCGGGGTAGCTGAAGGACACGTTGTGCAGCTCGATGAGCTGCGGGTTACGGGGCAGCGGCAGCACGGCAGCGGCCCGGTGGTGGCCGCGGGCCTGGGCCAGGCAGCTGGTCAGCATGTCCAGGTAGAAGCTGTGTTCAAAGAGCCGGTTGGCAGCGAACACGGTGTTGGACACCGCCGTGCTCGCCGTGCGCATCGCCACCGCCGCCGCCCCAGCCAAAGCCAGCGGCATCACGCCGGTGTAGAGCAGCAAGCCGAGCACGCTGTAAGCCAGCGCCGTGCCGAGCCCAGCCAGGCTCCGGCCGACCAGCCTGATCCTAGTCTTGTGGTGCTCGACCCTGACGGCCTCCGCGGCGAGCTGGGATCCGATGCGCCGGTGCTCACCCAACAAGGTGTCCTGAGTGGTGAAGGCGCGGACTTCGGCCGCCGCAGAGCGGCTGGTGATCAGGTCGCTGGTGATGCTCAGCCGGCGCATGCGCGAGACCATCCGCACAAAGGATTCGTAAGACAGCAACGCGGCCCGTACGCTGGCCCATCCGTTGGGCACCGCCGCAAGCAGCACCACCGGCGCCAGCACGGGATTGAGCAGGCCTGCGGTGACGATCGCGGCGGCGAGCGAGACCGCCGAGCCGAGCAGGCTTCCGACCTCACTCACCCCGTCGTGCACCGCTCTGATTCCCTGCATCGACGTCCGGCGCACCAGTTCCACGAAATCCGCATCGTCGAAGGCGACCAGCTCCGCGTCGATCACAGCCGCGTGTAGCTCGTCTTGGGCGCGCAGCTCCACCCGGGGAGCGAGCACCGCCTGCACGGCGCCGACCGCTGCATCCAGCAGTCCTCGGGCCGCGAAGGACGCCATCACCAGCGCCAGCGCCGGTAGCGCCGCCATCACACGCTGTGGGGTTGGCCCCTGTTCGAGCAACTGGGTCAACACGTTCGCGGTGGCCAGCAACCCTAAGGCGATTGCGCACCCCGCGAGCAGTTCGACAGCAGCGGCGAGCATCGTCAATCGCGGCGAGGTCTGCCAGGCCAGGCGCACCAGCACGCGCAGCGCGGCCGGCGCCGCGCGCAACATCCGCCCGATGCCCGTGCCGGCGACCGTTTCCATCACCTGTGCCCAGGGTGGGATCTTGAGGTCATCCACGCCGATCAAGGTGCACGGACCCGCATGAGGTGAGGCAGCGCCAGTGGTACGCCTGAATCGCATGGTGGCCTCCCACTTACAGAGCATGCCTGCCGCGATAGCGTGGCGTCTCGTGAGTAATGGCGGCCCAAGAGATGACGCCGATGCCCGGGCAGGGATCGTGGTCACCGGCACGGAGCTGCTCAGCGGTCTGATCATCGACCGCAACGGTCCGTGGCTGTCGCAGCGGCTGGGCGAGCTGGGCGTCGAGGTGGCCCATCTGATCTGCGTCGGGGACCGCCCGACGGACCTGGCCGCGGTCCTTCGATTCCTCGCCGATCAGGGCGTCGACCTGATCGTCACCAGCGGCGGGTTGGGCCCGACCGCGGACGACTTGACCACCGAGGTGGTCGCCGGGTTCGCCGGGGTGAAGTTGGAGCTCGACGAAGCGATGGAGCGGCAGATCGCCGCAATCCTCGCCCGGTTCCGTCACCTGACGCACTTCAGCCCGGAGGCGCTACGGGCGGCCAACCGCAAGCAGGCGATGGTGCCCCGCGGCGCGCACGCCCTCGACCCGGTGGGAACGGCACCCGGGCTGGTGGTTCCGGTCGACGGCGGGCCGACGGTGATCGTGCTCCCGGGACCGCCCCGAGAACTGCAGGCGATGTGGCCCGCGGCGCTGGCCACCCCGGCAGCCAGGGCCGTACTGGCCCGCACCCGGCCTTACGAGTCCGCGCAGTTGCGGCTGTTCGGGCTGCCTGAATCGGAGATCGCGGCGACGCTACGCGACCTTGGTGAAACGCTGGACCTGGCGCCGCTGGAGATCACCACCTGCCTGCGGCGCGCCGAGCTGGTGGTCGACATCCGGCACCGACCGGGCGCGGAGGCGACCCGTGCTGCGCTGGTCGACGCGATCCAGACCCGGCATGCCCAGTACCTGTTCTCTACCGACGGCACCTCACTGGACGATCAGCTAGCCGCCGTGCTGCGGGGACGGCGGATCGGGTTAGCGGAATCGTGCACCGGTGGGCTACTGGCCGCCCGGCTCACTGAACAACCAGGGGCGTCGGACTATGTCGCCGGTGGTGTGGTCGCCTACTCCAACACCGCCAAGACCGAGCTGCTCGGGGTGCCGGCGAAGCTGATCGAGCAACACGGCGCAGTGTCACCCGAAGTGGCCCGGGCCATGGCCGACGGGGCGCGGAATCGCTTCGGTGCCGATGTCGGCGCGGGCATCACCGGCGTCGCCGGCCCGGATGGCGGCAGCGACGCCAAACCGGTCGGCTATGTGTGTGTCTGCGTGACCACCAGCAACGGCTCCACCCTGGCCAGCGACTCAGTGCTGCCGGGTGACCGCGCCCAGATCCGCGACCGATCGGTGACCGTCGCAATGCACCTGGTCCGACGGATCTTGAAGCCGGCAATGGGGTGATCGAGCGCGGTTAGCGCCCAAGTGCTTTATGGCCCAACTTATCCTTCACCGCAGCGTAGGCGGCCGAGCCGACGAACAGTACTGCACCGATCACCAGGGCCCAGAACAGTAGCTGGAATGCGGCACCCAGCACCCAACCCACCACCACGAACCCGATCCAGATCAACGCAATGGTGCCGAGGACTTTGATCAGGGTCTGCATAACGATCTCCTAGCACACTCTTTGGGGTCCCTGTGGACCTAACCCGCGTAGTCCCAGTACACATCCCCCACCACCCGACCGTATCGGGGTAAACCCTGATCAACCCGAGCGCCATTCGGCGCCAAAGGCGATTCTCGACCCGCCTCATCTGCCATTCGACTCCGAATGGCGCTCGGTCCTGCGCATTCAGCGCGTCGGCGGAAGGAAGCCCATCCGGTTGTACACCGTGCCTACCGTCTGGCTGGCGACGTCGCGGGCCCGCTCGGCACCCCGGGCCAGCAGCTTGTCCAGCTCGGCAGGGTCGTCGGTGTAGCCGGCGACAGCCTGGCGCAAGGGGGTGACGAAGTCAGCGAGCGCCTGCGCGACATCTGACTTCAACGCGCCGTATCCCTGACCCGCATACGTCGCCACAAGCTCGTCGACGCTTCGTCCGGACAGCGCCGAGTAGATCACCAGCAGGTTCGAGATTCCGGGCTTGGTTGCTGGGTCGTAGTGGATCTCCCGTCCGGTGTCGGTGACCGCCGAGCGGATCTTTTTGGCAGACACCATCGGGTCGTCGAGCAGATCGATCACGCCCGCCGGCGAGGACGCCGACTTGCTCATTTTCGCCGTCGGCTCGGCCAAGTCGTAGATCTTCTCCGCACCCTTGATGATATGCGCTGCGGGCACGGTGAACGTCCGGCCGTAGCGGGAGTTGAAACGCAGAGCGAGATCCCGGGTGAGCTCGATGTGCTGGCGCTGATCCTCACCCACCGGAACCTGGTCAGCCTGGTAGAGCAGGATGTCGGCCGCTTGCAGGATCGGGTAGGTGAACAGTCCGACGCCGACCCTGTCGCCGCCCTGCTTGGCGGACTTGTCCTTGAACTGCGTCATCCGGGCGGCTTCGCCGAAGCCCGTGAGGCATTCCAGCACCCAGCCCAGTTGGGTGTGTTCGGGAACGTGGCTCTGCACGAACACCGTGGACCGATCAGGGTCGACACCCAACGCCAGCATCTGCGCCGCGGCAAGCCGGGTCCGGTGGCGTAGCTTCTTGGGATCCTGCTCGATGGTGATCGCATGCAGGTCGACCACGCAGTAAAAAGCGTCGTGGTCGGCTTGCAGAGCCACCCACTGCCGGAGCGCGCCGAGGTAGTTGCCGAGGTGGAATGAGTCCGCGGTGGGCTGAATACCCGAGAGCACCCTAGGGCGCCCGGCAGTGACACGGTCAGTGACACGGTCAGTGGCAGGAGAAGACATACCGTAATTGTTGCAGCCGTCCTGGCCCCGGTCAGCGGCAGTCACTGCTCGGCGTCGGTTCGAGGAATTCCTCTGCGGCCCACCGGTCCGGTCCCAGCGACCGGAAGCCGTTGCGGATCGTCCGATCAGCAGATACCAACGCTCCCTTGCCGAAGGTCTGCACCACGGGCGCGTTACCGTCAGGACTGGACCGCACATTGAGCGAGTCCGCGGTCACAGTCACCGTGCACGGCCCCGAACCACCGACCTCATCAGGCGTGCTGTTAATGCCACCACCAGTCCTGCTGTTGTGCTCGGAGACCAGTAGGAGAATGCCCACCAGCACAACTCCCCCGATGAGCCACCGCGACGTTGTCGAAGCCATCTGACCACTCTCCGCTATGTGTGCCGTGAGGATCTCATGTTCATAGCCTCATGGCGTGTCGCAACTCTCGATCGAGCTCGTCGAGGAACGCCTCGGTCGTCAAGAACGGGGTATCCGGGCCGATCAGCAAGGCCAAATCTTTGGTCATCTTGCCGCTCTCCACCGTGTCGACGCAGACGTGCTCCAAGGTCTGCGCGAACTGGGTGACCTCCGG
>JALZCN010000551.1 GCA_030863045.1 Actinomycetota bacterium
GTGGTGGCCAACTGGTCGCGGTCGGACTCCAGCGGATTGAGCAGGGTGACGGTGTGCCGTCGGGGATCGTCCTCGGGCAGCTGGAATGCGTCCCAAACGGTGCCCGAGACGAACGGGCTGGGTAGCACCTCCACGTACCCTGCCCCGGCCAGCGCCCGGGAGATCCGCCGCTTGCGGCGCTGCGCAGCGGTGAGCCCGCGACCGGGCGGCGCCGGCGGCAGTTCGGAGGGGATGGTGTCGTAGCCCTCCAGCCGCAGCACCTCCTCGACGAGGTCGGCGGGCTGAGTCAGATCGGGACGCCAGGAGGGCGGGACGACGGTCACCGTCGTGGTGCCGTTGACACCACCCACCTCCACTGCGCAGCCGATCTGGGACAGCCGGCGGACCGCGGCGCCACGCTCGTAGGTCCGCCCGGCCACCTGATCCGGCAGGTCGATCGGCATGACCACTGGCACCTGCGCCGGTGGCGTGCCGACATCGGTGCGGCCCGGCACGATCTTCCCACCGCCGTAGCGGGTTAACAGCGTGGCGGCAAGCTCGGCGGCCACTGGCGGCAGGGCGGGATCCACCCCGCGCTCAAAACGCCGACTCGCCTCACTCGGCAACTTGTGCCGGCGGGCTGCGCGGGCCACGGACGCCGGGTCCCAGTTCGCGGCCTCCAGCAGCAGGCTGGTGGTCTGCGGACCGACCTCGGTGCTCTCCCCGCCCATCACGGCCGCCAGCGACACCGGACCGCTGCTGTCGCAGATCACCATGTCATCCGGATCCAGCTCCCGGCAGACCCCGTCCAGCGTGGTGAGCTTCTCACCGTCGGTAGCCCGGCGGACGACGAGGTCGCCGTCCAGTTTCCCGGCGTCGAAGGCGTGCATCGGCTGCCCGAGTTCGAGCATGACGTAGTTTGTGACGTCGACAGCCAGCGAGATCGGTCGCATTCCCGCCAGCTGCAATCTTCGGCGCATCCACCACGGGGAGCCGGCGGCGGGGTCCGCTCCCGAGACTTGGCGGACCAGGAACCGGCGGCAGCCCTGCTCATCCTCGATTCGTACCGGCCAGCCGACGCTGCCGGTTTGTGCTGTCTCCTCTTCGGGCACCTCCCGCAGGCCGGGATCGCCGTAAGGGACGTCGAAGGCAGTGGCCAGCTCGCGGGCCAGCCCCCGCACCGACAGGCAGTACCCCCGGTCCGGGGTGATCGCCAGCTCGATTACGGCATCGTCCAGGCCGAGCACCTCAGCCGCGCTGTCCCCGGGGACGGCCGCATCGACCGGCAGCACGATGATCCCGGTGTGGTCGTCGCCGAGTCGAAGCTCGGCGGCAGAGCAGATCATCCCGTCAGACGTCCGACCGTATGCGGTTCGCGCTGCGATCGCGAAGTCCCCTGGAAGCACCGTGCCTGGCCGCGCCACCACCACAAGATCGCCCACTGCGAAGTTGGTGGCGCCACAGATCACCCCTCGCGGCGCCGGCTCGCCGTCATCGACCAGGCAGTACCGGATCGGTTTGGAGAATCCGATGAGCTCCTCGATGTCCAGCACCCGCCCCACCACGAGCGGCCCGCTGACCGGCCCCAGTTCGTGCACCGCTTCGACCTCGAGGCCGGCCCGCACCAGAGCATCGGCGATCTCCGCCACGGTGGGGGCGGCAGCATCCTCGGGAAGCGCGACGTGATCGCGCAGCCACGACACTGGAAGGCGCACTTGCCTCAGACCTCCGTTCCGAACGCACAGGTGAACCGGATATCGCCCTCCACCATGTCGCGCATGTCCGAGATGCCATTGCGGAACTGCAGGGTGCGCTCGATACCCATCCCGAAGGCGAAACCGGAGTACACCGCGGTGTCGACCCCACAGGCGCGCAACACGTTCGGATTCACCATTCCGCAGCCACCCCACTCGACCCAGGCGGCACCACCCTTGCGCTCCGGGAACCACACATCGACCTCGGCGGAGGGCTCGGTGAAGGGGAAGAACGAAGGGCGCAGCCGGGTCCGTGAGCTTTCGCCGAACATTGCCCGGGCAAACGCGTCCAGGGTGCCCTTGAGATGCGCCATGGTGATGCCCCGGTCCACGGCAAGGCCCTCAACCTGGTGGAAGACCGGAGTGTGGGTGGCGTCGAGCGCGTCAGTGCGAAACGTCCGCCCCGGGCAGACCACGTACACCGGCAGCTCTCGTTCCAGCAGGGCGCGCACCTGCACGGGAGAGGTGTGCGTGCGCAGGACCATGCCGGATCCTTCGGGTGCCACGTAGAAGCTGTCCTGCATGGTGCGGGCCGGGTGGTCCTTCGGAAAGTTGAGTGCATCGAAGTTGAACCACTCGGCTTCGAGTTCTGGGCCCTCGGCGACTTCGTAACCCACGGCGACGAACACGTCAGCGATGCGCTCGCACAGCGCGGTGATCGGATGCCGGGCACCGACGGGGACCCGATCCCAAGGCAGAGTGACGTCAACTGCCTCCTCCCGCAGTGTCCGGGAGTTTCGCTCGACCTGCAGGGCGGCGCGGCGCTGATCGAAGGCCGCCTGCACGGCCAGCCGGCTCTGGTTGAGCCGCTTGCCAGCTTCAGCGCGGGCCTTGGGCGGCAGTGCACCGATCTCTCGTCGAGCGGTTAGCAGCGGAGATCGGTCACCGAGGTGGGCTGGTTTGGCCGCGGCCAATTCCTCGAGGTCGGCGGCTTGAGCGAAGGCCTTTTCCGCGTCCTCGACGGCCTGCGCCAGCGCTTCAGGCTTCAGCACGGCCACCTGCTTGGGGTCGTAGGCGTCGTTGGGTCCAGACATAAGTGGAACTCCTGGGCCTGCGGCGGGCTCGCAACGTCGGGGTGCCCTGCCGTGCCGGTATTCGGTCAGTTCTGGCCAGATCCTAGGTGATCGGTCCGGTTGGGAGGTGGCCGGCGGTGCGCCCGCGCGCTGGCGTACAGGCAGACCGCCGCCGCAGCGGCCAGGTTGAGGCTCTCTGCGCGGCCGTGCAGCGGCACGGCGACCGCGTGGTCAGCGGCCGCTAGCAGCTCACGGCTCATCCCGTGCGCCTCGTTGCCGAACAGCCACGCGGTCGGCGTCGTCAGGATCCCGGCATCGACCACGTCGTCAAGATCGTGATCGGCTCCACCATCGGCGGCCAGAACCTGTAGCCCAGCCTGCCGGCACGCCGCGATGGCCCGCTGCGGATCGGGCTCAACGCCCAACGCGACGTGAAACAGGCTACCGGTCGAGGCCCGCACGCATTTGCCGTTGTACGGGTCGACGGTCTCCCCGGCGAAGAGCACTGCGCCGGCCCCGGCGGCGTCGGCCACCCGGATGACCGTGCCGGCATTGCCCGGATCGGCGACGCCTGCCAACACCGCGACCAGCCGGGTGCCGCGCAGCACGTCCACCGTAGACCGCTCGAGCAGCGCGCAAACCGCCACGATGCCTTGTGGAGTAGCCGTCTCGGACAACCCCGCCGCGGCCCGCTCAGTGATCAACGATATTCGGGCTCCGGATACATCCAGCAGCTCAGGATGCCGGGCAGCGGCACGTTCGGTGACGAAGAGCTCCTGTACCGATCCGTACCTGACCGCCTCGCGAACGGCCTGAGCGCCTTCGACGAGAAACCGACCAGAGCGCACCCGGTTCCGCCGCCGGAGCAGCTCGCGCGCAGCCGCCACCCGGGGGGTTCGTTCGGTGTACGGCGCACTCCTCTGGGCGCCCTGCTGGCCCGGGATCGTTGAGCTCAGGCGGCGTCGCCGTCCTGCGATACGGGGGCGCTCGCCCCACGGCTGGCTGGCAGGTTGGTCCTGGCGGTCTCGACCAGCGCGGTGAACGCGGCGGGGTCGGAAACGGCGAGCTCGGCGAGGTTCTTGCGGTCTACTTCCACCTCGGCCATGCGCAGTCCTTGGATGAGCCGGTTGTAAGTCATCCCGTTCTGCCGCGCGGCGGCGTTGATCCGCGTGATCCAGAGCTGCCGGAAATCACCCTTGCGCGCTCGCCGGTCGCGGTAGGCGTACTGCATTGAGTGGAGGATCTGCTCCTTGGCCTTCCGGTAGAGGCGGGAGCGCTGGCCGCGATAGCCGCTGGCGGCCTCCAGAGTAGTGCGGCGCTTCTTGTGGGCATTGACCGCTCGCTTGACGCGTGCCACTGGTTCGTCCTGTCGGTCTCGGGGGCGAGTAGTCGCCCGGGGTCAGAAACGGTGTCGGGGTGGAGCACGGTGCGACCGGCACGGTCAGCGACCGAGCAGCTTGCGAACCCGCTTGATGTCCTGGCGGGCCACCTCAACCACCCCGTCCAGTCGGCGGGTGAGTCTGGAGGACTTCTTCTCCAACAGGTGCCGCTTGCCGGCCCGCTGCCGCAACAACTTGCCGGCAGCGGAGATCTTCACACGCTTCGCGGCGCCCCGGTGGGTCTTGTTCTTCGGCATGTCATTCCTCGTCCTGCCACCCGGGTGGGGCGGCGGTGAATGCGGTGGCCGTGCGGGCCACCCCGAACGTCACCGTGGCCCGTCGGGCCACGGAATGTCACTGCACGGCCGTTACTCCGCCGGCTGTTGCTCCGGCTGAGTCGCGGCCCGATCGACCTTGACCGCCTTTGGCTTATTGCGATGTGGCGCCAGCACCATCGTCATGTTCCGGCCATCCTGCTTGGCGGAGGTCTCCACGAAGCCGAGCTCGGCGACATCCTCGGAGAGCCGCTGCAGCAGTCGGAAACCCAACTCCGGCCGGGACTGTTCGCGACCCCGGAACATGATGGTGACCTTCACCTTGTGCCCTGCATCGAGGAACCGCACCACGTGACGCTTCTTCGTCTCGTAATCGTGGGCGTCGATCTTGGGCCGAAGCTTTTGTTCCTTGATAACCGTCATCTGCTGGTTGCGCCGCGATTCACGGGCCTTCTGCGCGGTCTCATACTTGAATTTGCCGAAGTCCATGAGTTTGCAAACCGGGGGGCGGGCCTGCGCCGCGACCTCGACCAGGTCGAGGTCCGCTTCCTGAGCTAGTCGCAGCGCGTCCTCGATGCGGACGATGCCGACCTGCTCGCCATTCGGTCCAACCAGCCTAACCTCGGGAACGCGAATGCGTTCGTTGATGCGTGTCTCGACGGTGATGTGGCCTCCTCAGTCGTCCTACCCCACGGCGCGACCGGGCGTATGGGCCCTGCCCAATACACCCCGGACGCAACGCGGCCCCGAACGCCTTCTGGCGTGCGGGGCCCGCAGATCCGACCGATCAACGCCGCGTGTGTGTGACCTACACACGACGTAACGCCGGAATCCGCCTTGGGATTCCGGGACCGGACCCGCCCGCCTCGCAGCGGTTCGGGTGGGAGCGGGCTCCACTTGCTGCCTCCGCCACAGCAGAAGCTGGTCGCGCCGACAGACTACCAGGTCCAGCCCCCGCTTTGCGGCGGCCAGCATCGACAGCTGCCGGGCACCCGTGTCGAAAAACGGGTGACGATGACCCGCTCTGTCGCCGCCGCCGCGTGCAGGCGGCCATCGACCAGCTCGGCGAGCAGCCCCGCGTTGCTCAACTAGCGGCGACGGTGGCCCGGCGGCGCGGCGCTGTTGGGTGCGGCACGTCGACGACGGTGCGCAGGAATTGGCCGGTGTAGCTGGTGTCGATGGCGGCGACCTGCTCGGGAGTGCCCTCGGCGATTACGGCGCCGCCAGCCGCGCCACCCTCAGGGCCCATGTCGATCACCCAGTCCGACGACTTGATCACATCGAGGTTGTGCTCGATAACTATCACGGTATTGCCCTTGTCGGCCAATCCGTTGATGACGCCGAGCAGCTTGCGGATGTCCTCGAAGTGCAGGCCGGTGGTCGGCTCATCGAGCACATAGACGGTACGGCCGGTCGAGCGCTTCTGTAGCTCGCTGGCCAACTTGACCCGCTGGGCTTCCCCACCGGACAACGTCGGCGCCGGCTGACCGAGCCGGACATAGCCCAGCCCGACGTCCACCAGTGTCTTGAGGTGGCGGTGGATCGCCGAGATCGGCTCGAAGAACATCGCTGCCTCCTCGATCGGCATATCGAGTACCTCAGCGATGGTCTTTCCCTTGTAGTGCACCTCGAGAGTTTCCCGGTTGTACCGGGCGCCTTGGCACACCTCGCACGGCACGTACACGTCCGGCAGGAAGTTCATTTCGATTTTGATAGTGCCGTCGCCCGCGCAGGCTTCGCACCGGCCGCCTTTGACGTTGAAGGAGAACCGCCCAGGTTGATAACCGCGGACCTTGGCCTCAGTGGTGGCGGCGAACAGCTTGCGAATCCGATCGAACACACCGGTATAGGTGGCCGGGTTGGACCGCGGGGTCCGCCCGATCGGTGACTGATCGACCTTGACCAGCTTGTCGACGTGCTCTAGGCCGGTGACCCGGGTGTGCCGCCCGGGTACCTGGCGGGCGCCGTTGAGCCGGTTCGCGAGCACGGTCGCGAGGATGTCGTTGACCAGCGTCGACTTGCCCGAGCCGGATACTCCGGTGACCGAGATCATGCAGCCGAGCGGGAAGGTCACGTCGATACCACGCAGGTTGTGCTCCCGCGCCCCGACCACGTTCAGCCGTCGCGAGCGGTTCACCGGACGCCGGGTAGCCGGCACCGGGATGCTGCGCCGCCCCGACAGGTAAGCACCCGTGATCGAGGTGTCGTGCCGCTCCAGCTCGTGAAACGGGCCGCTGTGCACCACTTGGCCGCCGTGCTCGCCCGCCCCCGGGCCGATGTCCACCACCCAGTCGGAGGTCCGGATGGTTTCCTCGTCGTGCTCGACCACGATCAGCGTGTTGCCCAGGTCCCGCAACCTGGTGAGGGTGGCCAGTAACCGGTGGTTGTCCCGCTGGTGCAGGCCGATCGACGGCTCGTCCAGCACGTAGAGCACCCCGACCAGCCCGGAGCCGATCTGGGTGGCCAGCCGGATGCGCTGCGCCTCACCGCCGGACAGCGTGGCCGAGGCGCGGTCTAGGGATAGGTAGTCCAACCCGACGTCGAGCAGGAAGCGCAACCGAGCCTGGATCTCCTTGAGGACCGCACCGGCGATCATCGCCTGCCTTGCGTCCAGCTGCAGGCCGTCCAGGAATGCTGCAGCGTCGCGCACCGACAGCGCCGACACGTCAGCGATTGACTTTTTGCCGTCGATGCGGTGCGAGAGGGTGACGGCCAGAATCTCGGGCTTGAGCCGGGTGCCACGGCAGGCCAGGCAGGGCACCTCACGCATGTAGCCGTCGTACTTCTCCCGCATGTGCTCCGACTCGGTCTGGTTCATCCGGCGTTCAAGGAACGGGATGGCGCCCTCGAATGCGGCGTAGTAGGAGCGCTCGCGGCCGTACCGGTTGCGGTAGCGGACGTGCACCTGGTCCTGCGTGCCGTGCAGCACCGCCTTCTGCGCGGTGGCGGGCAGCTTGCGCCACGGGGTGTCCATCCGGAAGCCGACCGCGCGGGCAAGCCCCTCCAGCAGCCGCCCGAAGTACTCCGCGGACTGCCCGCCCGACCACGGGGCGATCGCGCCGTCGGCCAGGGACAGCTCCGGGTCGGGGACGACCAGCTCCGGATCGACCTCCTTCTTGATGCCGATTCCGGTGCACTCGGAGCAGGCGCCGTAGGGCGAGTTGAACGAGAACGTGCGGGGTTCGAGGTCGTCGAGCGAGAGCGGGTGGCCGTTGGGGCAGGCCATGCGCTCGGAGAAGGTCCGCTCCCGGCCGGGGTCGTCGTCCGGCAGGTCGACGAAGTCGAGCAGGACCAGCCCGTCGGCGAGCCGCAGCGCGGTCTCGACCGAGTCGGTGAGCCGGCGCTTGGCCGACTCCTTGACCGTCAGGCGGTCGACGACCACCTCGAT
>JALZCN010000556.1 GCA_030863045.1 Actinomycetota bacterium
GACAGCTCTCTTGTCGAACTCGGCGACAGCGGGGCTGATCGCGCCCAACAGTTCTACAGGGGACCGCGAAGCGAGGGATGTCATGGGCCGGTTGATCTCGTTGTCGCTGTGTGCGGCAATCGCGGCGATGGTGCCGAGTGCCGCGTGGGCCGGCCCGGTGCAGGGGGTGAGCGGCACGGTGCTCGCCAAGGGCGTCTCCGCCGGGACCATCACGGCTGAGAACCAAGGCATCAGCGATGTCGTGGTCCGGCACATAGTGATCGAGCCGGGCGGATCGACGGGGTGGCACTACCACTCCGGTGAGCTCATCGCCGTGGTGCACGCCGGCACCTTGACCCGCCAGCTCGACGACTGCTCGGCCGAGACCAACACTGCCGGGCAATCGTTCGTCGAGCCTGCGGGCCGCGACCACACCCACATCGGTCGCAACCTCGGCGCCGAGGCTGTAGAACTTTACGTCACCTACCTCATCCCGGCCGGTGACCCCTTGGCGGTCGACGCGCCCGACCCCGGTTGCTGACCGGTTCTCGCCGAGCTTGGCTGCAAGGCCATGATCTCGCCGGACAGGTAGATCCGCGCCGAGGCGATCGCCGCCACAAGCATCGCGGTGGCAGCGGATGTCCGGGCCGTAACGACCAGCGAGTCAGACCGTGCGGGAGGCGGGGGACCCTGAGCAGTCTGGTGCGGTGTTGACGTCTTTAGGTGCGGGCCAGATACGCCCAGGACCGCGGATACGTAGTTCAACCGATGCCACTGCCGGTACGTACTCGCTGACACTGGTCCGACCGATTCCCGTGACCAAGGCGCCGGCCCAGTGTGGCCCTTCTACCGGCCGCGGAAGCAGTAGTTCGATGACTGGAGAGACCCGTGACCGAGACCTTCCTCGCGCCCCCCTTCGCCATCACCGACTGGCCGCAGCGGCACGCCGCTTACGCTGGTTTGGCGGCGGCCGGACCGGTACACCGCATCGTGCTGCCCACCGGCGAGCCGGCCTGCTGATCACCGGCTACGACGAGGCACGCCACGCCCTGCACGACCCGCGGCTGATCAAGACTGAAGCGGCGCAGGCGGTGCTGTCCCGTGGCCTGGTGCCGCCCGAGGTGTTCGCGGCGATGGGTCATCACATGCTCAACAGCAACCCGCCAGACCACGCCCGGCTGCGCCGACTGGTCACCGCCGCCTTCACCCGCCGCCGCATCCAACAGCTCGCGCCGCGCATCCAGCAGATCACCGACGAGCTGCTCAACGCGATGACCGACGCGGTGCAAATCGACCTGATCGACTCGTTCGCCTATCCGCTGCCACTGACCGTGATCTGTGAGCTGCTCGGCGTGCCGGCCAACCGCCGCGCGGAGTTCCGTCACTGGTCTTCCATCACGGTGCCGGAGTGCTGGCCGGTCCGGACATCTTCGTCACCGCGTCCACCGCGATAGTGAGCTACCTGCGCGAGCTGGTCAACGCCAAGCGGGCCGCCCCGGCCGACGATCTGCTGTCCGCGCTGGTGCGGTACGCGACGGCGAGGACCGGCTCTCCGAGGACGAGCTCACTCGATGGCGAATCTGCTACTCGTCGCTGGCCACGAGACCACGGTGAACCTGATCGGCAATGGGGTGCTCACCCTGCTCAACCATCCCGAGCAGCTGGCACTGCTGCGCGCAGAACCGGATCTGCTACCAGCCGCAGTCGAGGAGCTGCTGCGTTTCGAAGGGCCGCTGCAGGTCGCCACCTTCCGGTGGACCGCCGAGCCGGTGGAGATCGGCGGGGTCACCATCCCGGCCGGGGAGATCGTTATTCCCGGCCTGCTCGCCGCCAATCGCAACCCGGCGTGCACCGCGCAACCCGACACGCTGGATATCGCCCGCACCGACAACCCGCACCTGGCCTTCGGTCACGGCATCCACCACTGCCTGGGCGCACCTCTAGCCCGGCTGGAAGGCCGGATCGCGCTGGGCACCCTGCTCGCGCGCTTCCCTCGGTTACGGCTGGCCGTTCCTGCCGAGCAGCTGACCTGGCGGCCGGGTGTGCTTATGAACGGCCTTAGCGCGCTACCCGTGGCGATGCACTGAAGGGGTCGAGCTGGTGCATTGCTGGCAGCGCATCGTCGACAGTAGTTTCGAGCCAGTGATGTCGTCGGTGGGTGGCAGTGGTCCGCTCACCGCCGCGCTATCAATGATCGCTACCGCGGTCGGTTGCTCGATCGCTTCGAGTTCCGCGCGTGGACGGACGGCTTCCTGCTGTCCGCTGAGTACCGCCACACCCGGATCGGTAGTTGCAGCACAATGGACAGGGTGCTGCGCGCCGGGCTGGCCCTACTGGCCGTCTTGATTGGCCTGCTCACGGCGGTGTGGCTGCTGCAGCGTCGCCTGATCTACTTTCCGGACACCGCCCTGCCACCCGCCGGCAGCGTGCTGCCCGGGGCGCGGGAGATCACGTTACGGACCGACGACGGGCTGGCACTCGGCGCCTGGCATGTCGTCCCCAGCCACGCCGACCGCGGCATCACCGTACTGGTCATACCGGGCAACGGCGGCTCCCGCGCGCTGCGGGCGCCGCTGGCCCGTCGGCTGGCCGCCAAAGGTTTCGCGGTGCTGCTCCTCGACTACCGCGGATACGGCGGCAATCCCGGCAGTCCCTCGGAGGACGGCTTGATCGCCGACGCGCGCGCCGCGCGGGCTTACCTCGCCGGCCACGGTGTACCGGCGAGTCGCCTGATCTACTTCGGGGAGAGCCTCGGTGCGGCGGTGGCGACCCGACTCGCCGTCGAGCAGCCACCCGGAGCGCTCGTGCTGAGATCGCCGTTCACCAACCTCGCCGCCGTAGGCTCCCGACACTACCCGTTTCTGCCAGTCCGGCTGCTGCTCCGGGATCGATTCCCAGTGGCGGAGCTGATCGGCCAGGTACAGGCGCCGACGGTGGTCGTCTACGGCTCCGCCGACGCTATCGTGCCGCCGGAGGAGAGCGCGGCGGTGGCGGCCGCCGCGGGCGGCCTGGTGCAGGCGGTCGAAGTGATCGGGGCGGACCACAACGACGCCGCGCTGCTGGAGGGCAACGAGCTGGTCGCCGCCGTGCTCGAGGTCGCCCGATCACTCACCTGACCGGAAGCCACACCCCGCCCGTCTGGCGAACAGCCCTGCATGCGCCGAGTCCGACACCAGAGCTCGCACCTTGCCTGGGAAGCTTCCCAGCGTGGCCAAGGATGACATGCAGCAGAGCACCAGCGCGGTGCACCCGCGACCAGGTCATCGCAGCCACACAGCTGCCGTCCCGGCAAGCGCTGACGCGCAGCCTGCTCGGCGCAACCGCAGCACGTCGACCGTGAAGGGCAGCCGGCCACGACACCTCCCCCGACGGTGGCTGATCACTGCCGTCACGGTGTTTATCGTCGTCACCTTGTCCTGCGGTCGGGGCGATCAAAATCTAGCACCAAAGACGTCACCCACGGGCTCAGTCGAGCAGCCGGCCACGAGCACGCTGCCGGGTGAAGTGATCAATATCGGGCCCGCGGCCGGTCAGGTCCTCGGGGTGGTCGGCGTCCCGTTCGACGATGTGCTCAACGTGAGAGCGACGCCGGGTGCCGATCAGCGGATCGTCGCCCGGCTGGATCCGCTGGCCGACGATGTCGTCGCCACGGGCACCGCTCGCCAGCTCACCGGATCGATCTGGTACGAGGTGACGGTCAAGGGCGTCACTGGTTGGGCCAACAGCAGCTTCGTCGCCTGGCTCGCTGGAACCGACGATGTCACCGCCCAGGTCGTCGCCGCCCTCGGTGGGCGGCCATCGGCGCCGACGATGCTGGATTTGGGCCGGGTCGTCGCCGAGGCGAGAGCCTCAGCTGAGCCGCCCTCTCGGGTTACCGTCACGGTTGCATCGAGGACCGGCGACCTGGGCGAGGTGACCTACGACGTAGTCGGCTTGGCCGACGATTCGGTCTTGGGCGAACGGCTGCACGTGTTCGGCCGTCCGCTCGAGCAAGGCCAGGGCTTCTCGTTGGTCAGCGTCGAACGCAGGCTCTTGTGCGCCCGAGGCGCGACCGACAACGGGCTCTGTGTCTGACACAGCTTCAGCGCCGCCCAGGAACCCCGATGTACGACCTGCGCGGCACCGCTGCGACGATGCGCCGCTATGCGCGACCGCCATCGACCCGTCCGAGCTCGCTGGTTGCAATTCCGGCACACGGTGATCATGCGCATTGCCTTGCTATGGGTGGCACTGTGCACTGCGGCGGCGCTGGTAACGGGTGCGGCAGCACAGGCCGCGGCTGCGGTGCGGGTTGTGCCCTTCGAAGCGCGAGCGGCCGATGGGACGGCCTTGCGGGGCGACGTCTACCTTCCCGAGGCCGGCGGGCCGGTGGCCACAGTGCTCCAGTTGAGTCCCTACTGGAACACGGTCAAGGGTCCCAGCGAGGGGCAGGCCGCCAGTGACGCGGTTCGGCCCTTCGTCGATGCCGGTTTCGCGGTGGCGCTGGTGAATCTCCGCGGAACCGGCGAGAGCGATGGCTGCTTCCAATGGGGTTCACGGCTGGACTGGAGCGACGCCTCGACAGTCGTGGAGGCGCTGGCCGCGCAGCCGTGGAGCAACGGCAACGTCGGCATGTACGGCACCAGCTACGAGGGGTGGTCCCAATTCATGGCGATGGCAGACCCGCCGTCGTCGCTCAAGGCCGCGGTACCGATCAGCGGCGTGATCGATGTCTGGAGCCTGCTGACCCGCCAAGGGGCGCCGATCGCGGTGGGGCCGGTGGCCTCGACGGCATACGGCGCCGCCACGAGCTTCCTCGGCCTCGAGCCGGCCGTGCTCGGCCATGCCGGCTGCGCCGAGTACGCGACACACCTGCAGCAGGGCCGGGAACTGATCAGCAACGGCGACCGCGCGCCCTACTATGAGCAGCGGGACCTGCGCCCGTTCCTCGCGGACTCAGCGGTGCCCGTCCTGCTGTCCAACGGGCTGCGATACTTCGACGAGGCACACACCCTGCAATTCGAAAACCTCTGGGCGCTGCTGCGCGAGGACCGCACGCGGTTCATGCTCGGTCAGTGGGGTCACGGCGAAGAGCGTCCGGACTTCACTCAGCTCGCGATCGGCTGGTTCGACCACTACCTGCGGGGTGGGCCACAGACCACTGCGCCCGAGATCGTCGAGTACCAGGACGACACCGGCACCTGGCATAACACCTCGAGCTGGCCGCCGCCGGCCGAATCGGCGCCCGTGTACCTATCCGGTCAGGGCCTGGTTACGGACCGCAGCGCGGTAACATCCTCGCAGCGCAGTTTCCAGTCATTGGATCTCAACGTCCCAGCCGCGTGCGGGCCGCATCAGCTCGTGTACGTCTCTCCACCGCTGGCGGAGGACATCACGGTAGCGGGCAATTTCTCCGCCGATCTCACCGTATCCAGCACCCTTTCCGGCGGGAATCTGGTCGCTACGCTTTACCACACCTCGAGCCAGGGCTCCTGCGCCGAGCTGGTGAGCGGTGCGCGGGACTCCGGGCGGATTCAGCTCGACCTCAGGCACTGGCAGCAGCCCGGCACCAGCCGGGCCTTCCCGACCGGCACACCCACCACGGTGACTGCCCAGAGCCTGCCGCTGGCCACCACGATTCCCGCCGGCGACCGCCTCGTCCTGACCATCGGCGCAACCTCAGCGGAGCTCCTTCCCGACCCGCTCAAGCCCACCATCACCGTCGCTACCGGCGACCAGCTGCCTGGTTCGCTGTCGCTGCCAGTAGTCGCCGGAAAACTCCGATTCCGCTGATCGGCGCAGCACACCCGGCCTTCGTGGTCGGTGGCGCCGACCGCCGGTGTGGTGGTTAACACCTTCGTGGGGCGGTGTGGAGGATCCGCTGGCTCACCGCCAGCACTATCGTGCCCCCTATGGGGGGGCCTGACAACGATACGGATCTTCTTGGGAGACTCGAAGATCTGGTGCCGGGCTCTGAGGTTTGGGAGATCGCGCGGCGTTGCCGGATTCACCGCTACCGGCATTCCGACGCTCAGCGTCAGACCGTCGAAGTCGAGATCATGTTCAACCATGACATCGGGTGGAGAGTCGTCGCCACGGACGCGGCAAACAACATCTCCGCATCAGGTCCTCCGCATCCGGATCTGAATGTCGTCCTGGCCATGGTGCGCTGGCAAGATCTTGACGACCCAGCCGTGCCGCCACAACGATCTCTCGACACGTGAGTCCGAAGACGATGGCAGCAGGCCAGCCGGTTGCCGGTCGCTGGTCAGCGGCACCTGACAGGTAGCGTGATCGCCTGGTCGAGACGCCCTCAACGTCGAGGCACGAACGACCCCACCCGATACTCGGGTGGGGTCGTTCGATGTAAGGCAGGATGGCAACCACGCGCACAGGGAGGTAGGGCATGACCATCGAGGTAATGTGTCGCATCGCCGACGGCCCGCTCACGCCAGCCGAACTGAAAGTCTCTCAATCAGCCGCCCCCCTGGTGGCCTGGTCCGTCGACATCCCGAACGTATCGCAGGCGCGGGACCTGCAAGGCAAGGACCTGACCATCGAGCTGCACTTTCCCGACAACACCGTATGGACAGGTGAGGCATACTCAGTGGCCGACATCGGGCCCCACCACCAGGCGTCGGAACAGCCGTTGCAATTACGCGGCATTGGCCCACTGAGTGAGAATTCGATCCCGGTGCACTCTGACG
>JALZCN010000594.1 GCA_030863045.1 Actinomycetota bacterium
CTCACGAGTCGCCCTGCGCGACAGCAGGGCGGCCACCAGCAGGGCGGCGATGACACCGAGCTTGGCCAGCAGCAGCCGGCCGTAGTCGGTGGACCAGAATGCATCCCAACTGCCGAGTTGGCGCCACGACTGGTAGCCGCCGGTACCGATAAGGACCACGATGGCGCCGGTCGCGACCGCCGAGAAGCGGTTCTGGGCGGTTGCGGTGGCACCCGGCGGCCGTAGGACGACCGCGAGACTGACCAAGCCACCCAGCCAGACGCCCATGGCCAGCAGGTGCACGGCGTCCATCGGAATCGCCAGCGCTGGTTGGGGTCCCACCGCGGCGTGGTTTGCGGTGGCCCAGGTCAAGGCGAGGCCGAGCGCCAACGTCAGGCCGACCGCGCGAAACGACCCCCGGCCCCGACGCCCGGCGTGTCCCAGCCAGGCGCACAACAACACGAGGTATCCACCCACCAGGGCCAGCAACGCCAGCCGAGCGGTCAACGCGGTCCCCAACCGGCTGTCCAGGGTTCCGGAGAAGACACCCGAGCCGAAGAGTCGGTCAAGGCCGAGACCGTTGCCGTAGGGCCCTTGCAGTAGCAGAGCAGCCATGGTGGTCGCCAACAGGCCGGCCCAACCAACCAGCATGATGCGGCGGATGCCGCGCCCAGCAATCGCAGCGGGCCAGCAGAGGAGGACGAAGCCGATCGATCCCACCAGTAGCGCATAGGACGCGAATGCTGCGGCACGGACGATGGCATAAGCCACACCAACCGTCGTGCTGCCGGGGGATCGCACGGCTTCCGGCGCCTGACTTCTCGACGGGTGCCCCACCGAGAAGGCGAAGGCACCCGTCACCGGGTGGGAGTCGGCTGAGACCACCCGCCAGGAGACGGTGTGGGTACCCTGCTGCGCCGGGGCCGGCTGCTCCTGGCTGCTGCGCAGGCCAACCCCCACGGTGGAGGAGCGGCCGAGATGAACGGTGTCACCGTTGTCCACTTGCACACCGTCCGGACCGAAGACCCGGACACCATCGGCTGCCACCGCCACCGGTTCGCTGAACGTCAGTGCCACCGTGCGGGGGATCGTGGCGACCACCGCATCCTGCCCCGGATCAGTTGAGATCAGCTCCGCGTGGGCGGCGGCCGAACCGCTGCCGATGACCAGCGCGAGCACCACGCCGGCCACCGTCACTGCGCATGCCCGCAGCACCTGGCGGCGGCACACCTGCAGGCTCAGCCCGAAGCGGCGCTACGCCGGTTCAGCGCGCCGAAGATGATCCCGACGAGACCCAGCACGATCCCCACGATGCCGAGCACTACGCCCCAGGTACCCGTCGAGGAATCTGCTGTATCACCCGTCGTGGTCACCCCTGCGGCAGACACCGGACTGCCGTCAGCCGGCGGCGTGAGCTTGAGCACGGGCGCGGGGTGTTCGGGCTCGGGGGCCCCCGGTGCAGCCGTGTCGATCCACCGCACCACCTCGCCGTTGTCGTAGGTCTGCAGCGCCTTGAAGATCAGCTGATCGGTATCGGTCGGCATCGGACCCAGCGATACGTCGAACTCCTCAAACGTTCCAGGCGCGATCTCGCCGCCAGTCCAGGTGATGCTCGAGACGGTCTCGGTAATCTGCCCCTCGCCGGTCGTGATGGGCTGCTCCAGCTTGGTCTTCTGCACAGTCGACGTCCAGCCGGGGACCGCCCGGGTTGATACGAAAGCGATCGGATCTTCGGTAGGAAAGTTGACCTCTAACTGGGTCGTCGCGGCGGTGTCCCGCTCGTTCGGGACCCGGAATGACACCTTGGTGAAACCGCCCTGCTCGGCGGTACGGGGATTCACGGTGACATGCGCAGACGCGACGCCGACGAGCGCAAGCAGAGCCACGACACAGACGGCACTGGCCGCAACGACGAGACGCGCCAGCCGCCAACTGATCTTCGACATGACTTCACACTCCGTGAAAGGCGGTCACAGCATCGTCACGAGCATGTAGCTCATACCGACGCCCTTAACGACAAGGCCGCAACCAAGCACCACAGAGGACGAGGCCACGCTGCGCAGCCCCCCATCCAGGACCACGGCGGAGGTGGCAGCCACGGTGCTCACCGGCTCGATCAGGCGCGCATTCAACCACACCGCATACACCAGGAAGTAGACGACGAACACCCAGGCCAGCGCCGGCAGCGCGATGCCTGTGGAGTCCATCTCGGCCGGGTGTATGCCATGGGCCACGTGGTGGCCTGCCGGAACTGCTGCCACCATGTACACCATCGCGCCGTTGCCCAGCAGGTGGTGAAGATCACTGCTGCCCGTCGTGCCCAAC
>JALZCN010000615.1 GCA_030863045.1 Actinomycetota bacterium
CTCCAACATGCCGGCTGGCACCAACGACGACGCCCAGACCACCACCTCAGCATCCGCTAGCCGGTGCGCGCCACGGAGGGTCAGCAGATCCGGCGCACCAGGCCCAGCACCCACGAACGAAATCAGCCCAGTGGCCGGTCGCATCAGGCCATCCCATCTCCGGCGCTACCGGGTGGCCGGTCCTCCTTGCTCAGCAGGGTAACGCGCTGGCGGTCATTGCCCGGACAGGGTGACGCACGCCAGCCGGCCGCCCGCGTCACCCGCCTGACCCGGACCCGTGGCGGTTTGCCCTTCTTCGTGTATCACGATCGACCGGGGTACCCGGTCGGCGGTGACGACGAAGGGGACCGTGGTGCGCGCCATAGCGGCGCCGGTGGCGTCGGTACGCAGGTCCAGCCAGAACTCGTTGTCCGGATTGGCGTACTCCGGGTTGGTCGACGGCGCTTGGGGCGTCGCCGCGGGATCCACCCGATTCTGGAAGTGCGGTCCGGCCGCGTCGCCGGTGGGCCCACACGGGTTGACGTGCGCGTGCACTCCGTAGCTGCGGTTGGGCACCAGTCCGGAGACCGTCAGATACGCCCCGGTCTCCTCCGCCCCCGGAGTCACGATGGCCGTGATCGCCGCCCCGGTCGGCGCCAGTGCCGGGTTGTACGTGACAGCCTTCGCGTCGGGGCCCGGCGCCGTAAGCGTCCCGCTACCGAACAGCCCGCCCGCCGGTTGCGGTCTGTCTTCGCCCTCAAAGGGCTGCGCTGGCAAGGTGAGACCCTCATAGGCACAGGCAGTCGGCATGACGGCCAGGGCGGTGCCGAGCACGACAAGCGTGAGCCGCCGCCACGTTATGTGAGATTGATCACCCACTGAAAGCCCCCTTCAGAGGTGTGCGCCTGGCCTCAAGTGCGCCCGGCGAGATAGATCACTGATCTTACTGATCGTCGGGGCCGCTTTCCATGGCAAGAATGAAGTTCTGCACGTAACGCAGCGCCAGTTCCCGACGATCGGTGGGATGTGGCGCCCAGGCGAGCGCGTCGCCGGCGAAGTGCAGTAACTGGTCCTCGTTGAGTTTCGACACGATCAGCGCAGCGAGCTCTTTTCCCGCCAGGTCCGGGCGCAGGCGCCGGGCGAGCGCATACTGGGTCGCCAGCTCGACGTTGTGATCTTCGACGGTCATCTGAGTTCTCCGTTCGCCCACCATCATTGTGGCGGCAAGCTGTACGGCGTGCCGAGGGCAGAAAGGGGACGCCGTGACGCGGGCGCAGCACCCGATCGAGGCAGGGTCATACATCGAAGCACAGTCGTACCAGATCTTGCGGTCGAAAGTGGACACCACGGGGCTGCCGCCGGCTACCCGCGCGGTGACCGAGCGAGTGGTCCACGCCAGCGCGGACCTCGATTATGCCTGTGACTTGGTCTGCAACGAGGACGCGCTGCGCGCGGGACAGCGGGCGCTGGCCGCCGGGGCACCGTTGGTGGTCGACGTGCGGATGCTCGCCGCCGGCATCACCACGCGGCAGTGTGTGGTCGCGCTCGACCTAGTGTCAGGCCGGATACCAGGGCAAGAGCAGCGGCTGACTCGCTCGGCGGCGGGAATCCAGGCGGCCGCTGCGATGCACCCCGAGGGCGCGGTGTGGGCGGTGGGCAACGCACCCACGGCACTGCGCGAACTGCTCCGCCTAGCCGCGGATGACCTGCTCCGTCCGGCGTTGGTGATCGGACTCCCGGTGGGCTTCGTCGACGCCGCGCAGGCCAAGGCGGCGCTGCGGAATTCGGGTCTGCCTGCCCTGTCCAACCGCAGCGCCAAGGGTGGAAGCGCGGTCGCTGCGGCGGCGGTGAACGCGCTGCTGTCCTGGAAGCCGGCCCGGTGAAGCCCTACCTGGTGGGCTTGGACCTGGCCGGGCGCCGGGTCGTCGTGGTCGGCGCGGGCACGGTCGCGCAACGGCGGCTGCCACGACTGATAGCCGCTGGCTCCGACGTGCTGCTGGTCGCTCCGGAGGCCACCCCGGCCGTCGAAGCGATGGCGACTGCTGGGGAGCTGCGCTGGGAAGTCCGGGGTTACACCGACGGTGACCTCGAAGGTGCGTGGTATGTCGTGGCGTGCAGCTCCGACCCGGCGGTCAACGCCGCGGTGGCTACTGAAGCACTGCGGCGGCGGGTGTTCTGTGTGCGGGCCGACGATGCGACCGGGGGCAGCGCCGTCACCGCGGCCACCGCGGAACACGACGGCTTGCTCATCGGCGTGCTTGCCGGGCGCCGTCCACGTCGCTCCGCCGCTGTTAGGGATGCGTTGGTCGAGGCCCTGCGCACCGGGGTGGTCGACGACGCTCCGGACGCCGAGGACCACGTCACCACCCCGGGCGTGGCCCTGGTCGGCGCGGGACCTGGCGACGCCGACCTGATCACCGTGCGCGGGCGGCGGCTGCTGGCTCGGGCCGACGTCGTGCTGGCCGATCGGCTCGCGCCTCGGGAGCTGCTCGACGAGCTCGGCGCGCACGTCACGGTGATCGACGCTGCGAAAGTGCCCTACGGCCGGGCGATGGCCCAGGAGCACATCAATGCTCAGCTGATCGAGCACGCCCGGGCCGGGCGGTTCGTGGTGCGGCTCAAAGGTGGTGACTCTTACGTCTTCGGGCGCGGTTTCGAGGAAGTGCTGGCCTGTGCGGCCGCCGGGGTGCCGGTGACCGTGGTTCCGGGTGTTACCAGCGCCATTGCGGTGCCGGCGATGGCCGGCATTCCGGTGACGCACCGCGGCGTGAGCCACGAGTTCGTCGTCGTGTCCGGACACGTCGCGCCAGACGATCCCGCCTCACTGGTGGACTGGCCTGCGC
>JALZCN010000630.1 GCA_030863045.1 Actinomycetota bacterium
CTACGACGTGGGCTTCCGCGCGCGGCTCGACGGGCTGGACGCCTGGGCCGGGTCGCTCCCCCGCATCACGACGTTCGGCCGGCTCGGGCTCTTCGCCCACGACAACACCCACCACGCGATGGCGATGGCCTATGACGCGGTAGCCGCGCTCACCGGCGGGCCAGGCAGCGACCCCCACTGGGACGCGACCGCCTGGTCTGCCGCGCGCCGTCGCTTCGCCGATCACGTCGTCGAGGACTGAAACCTGCAACGAGCCGAGTTACAACGAAACGGGCAGTAACCGCCAAGCTCTCCCGTCACGATGCCCCGATCTACCGCTCAGTGACGACCACCACGTGACTCCTGCAGGTGGGAAAGACCAAGCCACCTTCGAGCTGCGCGAACATCTGTGACGGCGGTGTGCTCACGGTTCCGGGTTTGCCGGAGTGGGGAGGCGGGGCGGTCGGCGTTGAGCTCGCGGTGCACGGCAGGCACCACCTTGCGCAGGTAACGGCCGAGCCGGACGAAGGAGGTTCCGCTGTCCCGGAACGAGTAGGCGATCGGCACTTCGGCGTAGCGGTACCCCTTCGCCAGCAGGTCGAGGGTGAGCACCTGGGCGTAGTTGTAGTTGTGCACGATCTCCGCGTCGGCCGCCGCTTCGGGGGAGAAACATCGGTAGCCGCTCTGGCCGTCGGTGATGTCGCGTCGCCGGGTAAGCCAGCGCACCCAACCGGTAAGGACCCAGTTACCGAGCCTGCGGTGGGGCAACATCCGCTCGATCTGGCCGGCGAAGCGTGAGCCCACCACGTAGTCGGCCGCGCCGGTCAGCACCGGCTCTAGCATGGCCGCGGCATCAGCGGGCCGGTACTCCCCGTCGCCGTCCAGGTAGAGCACCGCCGACGGCCGGTAAGCTACCGCCTCGGCGAGCCCACGCCGGACGGCTGCCCCCAGGCCTAGATTGCGCGGCTGGCTCAGCACCACCGCACCGGCCGCAGCTGCCTGCGACGCCGACGCATCGACCGAACCGTCGTCGACCACCAGCACGATCACCGGGTGGTCGTGCATTCGCGGTGGCAGGCCGGCAACCACCGCGCCGATCGTCGTCTCCTCGTTGTGCACCGGTAGGAACACCACCACCGGCGCGTCCGCGGGCACGGGGCCACGCAAAGGTCGCGGCGGCAACCGCCGGGGCAGCCGAAGCCGGCCCCAGTAAGTGGGATCCGGCACCAGCAGCGCGGCGACACCGAACAGCAACGCGTACCCGGTCTTGACCGCATGGGTGCTCAACGCCACGGCGAACGCCGGACCGGCAGGTACGCCGAGCGCCACCAGCGCAGCAGTGGCAGCGGCTTCGTAGGTGCCCAGCCCACCCGGGGTCACGGCCACCGCCTGCACGGCGATGGTCACAGCGGTGACAGCGACGGCCTCGGCGAACCCGATCGGGTACCCGGCCAGCCGGGCGACCTGCAGGATTACCACCGACTCGAGCGCCCATGCCAGGAGGACCGACACCCCGACCGGCAGCGCTGGAAACCGCACAGCGGCGCCACCACGGGCCAGCCGCCCCGACCAACCCGCCGCCAGCGCTGCGAGCACCGCGGCGACCACCACAGCGACCCACCACCACGGCCCTGCCATCGCGGCCACCAATCCAGGCACCGCGAGCACTGCCAGCACCAGGACTCCGAGCAGGTCGGCAGCACGCAGCAGGACCGTGGAGGCGATCACCGGTTGGGGCGCCAGCGGGGTGCGCCGAAGCACGCTGGTCACCCGCAGTACCTCACCGAGACGTAGCGGCAGCACGTGATTGCCGAGCAGGCTGACGTGCAGCGCTGCCCAAGACTGGTCGAACCGCAGACCAGGTAGGGTCGCGCACCATGTCCAGGAGCGCAGCGCGAACGCGGTGGCGTAGCAGGCGAGCGCCACGGAGACCCCCACCGGGTCGGCGAGCACTGTCCTGGCCACGTCACTCAGCGCGTGCCCGTCGACCACCCGCGCGAGGTATACCACCGCGGCTATGAGCAGCGCAGACCCGGCAAACAGGCGAACGCGGCGCAACACCGGCACGTGATCTCCTTTCGCCGTCACCCGTCCGTGTGTAGGGTGAGCCTAACCTTAGTGCCATTCCATCCCGGTAGGAGCGAGCCGTGGTCGCTGTGATCACCGGGGCGGCAGGTTTCATCGGCACGATCTTGCTGGAAACGCTCGGCCAGCGGGAACCGGTGGTGGGAATCGACCGCCGCCCGTTCCTTGCGCCTCCTGGCGCTACTCCGATCACCGCAGACCTGCTTGATGCGGATCCCGACGTGCGAACCGCGCTAGCCCAGGCGCGGGTGGTATATCACCTCGCGGGCTGTCCGGATGTGCGGGATCCCCGCCCGGACGCTGCGCGGCACCGGTACCGGGACAACGTCCTGGCCAGCGCTGCCGTGCTGGCGGCGGTACCGCTGCAAACGCCGCTGCTGGTGACATCCTCCTCGTCGGTCTACGGCGGTTGCCGCAAAGCCAAACCCAGCGCGGAGACCGACCCGTTGCATCCCCGCGGCGGCTACGCGCGGAGCAAGCTTCTGGTCGAGCGGCTCTGCGAGAAACGGGCGCAAGCCGGCGGACTGGTGACGGTGTTGCGGCCGTTCACCGTTGCCGGTGAGGGGCAGCGATCCGGCATGGCGCTGGCCCGGTGGATCGACGCGGCTCGTCGCGGGCTGCCGTTGACGCTGCTGGGCAACCCGCAACGCTCCCGGGATATCACAGACGTTCGAGATGTGGTACAGGTGCTCGTCGAAATCGCGGACCGGAAGGTAGGTGGCGTGCTCAATATCGGTACCGGCGTAGCACACACGCTGCAGGAGCTTGCGGTAGCGGTGTGCGCGGCGGTGGGCGTCGAGTTGCGGATGCAATTGTCCGCTGCGCATCCGGCGGAGGTGACCCACACCCTGGCCGACACCCGCGCCCTGCGCCAGGCTCTCGGGTGGGTACCCCGGACCGACCTCGACAATCTCATCGCCCGCCAGATTGCCGCCGCCTCTGCTGTGACATCCGTGCCCGTTGTGGGATAACGATCGATACCGTGACATCCAGCAGGTGGTGGTGCCGGCTCCGCCGCGCGCGGGACTGCTGCGACTGGTGATGGTGGCGGTTGCCTTCATTGCAGTCATCGCCGCGTCGTTGGGCATCGGGGTGCACGCGTTGCCCGGCGAGCACCTGGGAGTCGACGAGCCGCAATATTGGTTCACCGCACTGTCGTTGGCCGAGGACGGCAATCTGGACATCTCCGACGAGCTAGCCCAGCGCCGCTGGGAACAGTTCACCGATGTCGCGCCTCCAGTGGAGACCGTGGTGCTGGCCGACGGCGATCAGATCAGTCCACACGATGCACTCTTGCCGCTGTTGCTTGCTGTCCCGGTGGCCGTGGGCGGCTGGGTAGCCGCCAAGTTCACCCTTGCCCTGGTCGCCGGGGCGCTGGCGGCCGGGATGGTGTGGACGGCGGTGCGCAGGTTCGGCGTGGCGTTGCCGCTGGCGGCCTCCGGCGTCGGCATCGCATCCTGCTCCGCGCCACTGGCGGTCTACGGCCAGCAGCTTTACCCGGAGCTGCCCGCCGCGCTCGCCTGCCTGCTCGCCGTCGCCGCCGTCACCGGCCCGTTGCGACGGCCCCAGCTCACGCTGCTCACCGTCGCCGTCATCGCGCTGCCCTGGTTTTCGGTGAAGTACACCCCGGTGGCCGCGGTACTTGCCGCGCTGGCCGCCCTGCGCTGGTGGCAGGCCGGGCGGCGCGGCGACGTGCTCGCGCTCGGTGGCGCACTCCCCGTCGCCGCCGTGCTGTATCTCGCAGTTCACCGGATGGTGTGGGGCGGCTGGACGGTGTATGCCAGTGGTGACCAGTTCTCCGACGTCGGCGAGTTCGCCGTAGTGGGAGTGGACCCGGACTTCCTCACCCGGGTGTGGCGCCTGTGGGGACTGCTCATCGACTGGGACTTCGGCCTCGCCGCCTGGCAGCCGGCCTGGCTGCTGGTGGTGCCAGCGATCGCTGCGGTGGTGGCTCGGCCACCACGTAGGTTCGAGGCCGGTGTACTGGTGCTGCCGCTGCTGACCGGCTGGCTGGTCGCCACCTTCCTCGCGTCGACCATGTACGGGTGGTGGTGGCCGGGCCGCCATACGGTGGTGGTGCTCCCGTTGGCGGTGTTGGTGGTGCTCTGGTGGCTGTCTCGCAGCGGCCCCGCCGTGCGTGTCGTCGCAGCCGTTCTCGGTCTTGTCGGGGTGAGCACGTATGCGGCGCTGCTGGTCGACGGGTGGGCCGGGGAGGTGGTCTGGGTCTACGGGTATATCCACGTCGATGCCCCGCTGTACCAGGCGCTGCGCCCGCTCCTGCCGGCCTTCCACGAGAAGACGATCCAATTGATCTGGACGGCGATGCTGGTACTGATCGCCGCCGGGGCGGCGGTGCAGGCCAACCCTAGCTGGGGAAGAAGGAAACCGGGCCGGCGACGGTGAGGCCCACCTCCTCGTCGGCGCACAGCCGGTGCCCCCCGGCAGCCCTGGCGGTCACCGGCACCGAGCCGTCGGCCAGGGCGAGGCGCACCAACGCATCGTGCCCGTAGAACACCACGCCGGCGACCCGTGCAGGCACCCCGCGGTCGGGGGGGCCCAGCAGGACCTGTTCGGGCCGCAGCACCACGGTTCCGGGTGACCCCAGCTTCTGATCCGTGGCGCGGACCGGCAAGTTCCCCAGTGCACAGTCCGCGGCGTCGGCGCTGGTGAGCACAGCGTCGAGCACCACAGCCTCGCCGACGAAGGTGGCGACATGCAGGTCGCGAGGAGCGCTGTAGAGCTCGGCGGGAGTCCCCGCCTGCACGACGGTGCCGTCCTGCAGCAATGCCACGACGTCAGCCGTCGACAGTGCCTCCTGCTGGTCATGGG
>JALZCN010000656.1 GCA_030863045.1 Actinomycetota bacterium
CCGCAGGATCGGCTCGTCCGCTGGACCGGACCGGTGGGCCAGCCGGAACCGGCGCTGAAATTGGATGATGTTCGCCTCGGCCGGCAGGTACTCGGCTAGCTGGTCGTCCAGCAGCCAGGATTCGCACACCGCGATGGGGTAGTTCTCCTCGGGGAAATGCCGGACGAAGAATTGCTTCGCCACCCGCAACGCCTCGTCACACGCCGCCGGGGTCAGCGGTCCGTAGCACCCGGGAACGTGCACTGCCAGCGCCGGGTCGCCCGGCCCGTAAGGCCCGCCCGCGGCGGCGATCGCTGTCCCGGCGCGGTTGCCCAACCTCGTCCGCTGGAACTGGAGCCGGCCCAGCTGATAGATGGCTCCCCGGAAGTGCAGCGTGAGCCAGAATGCGTCGTCAAGTCCACCGACGCCGTGCCAGCGACGGTTCAGGGCCAGTTGCCGACCGAGGTCGGCCAGCGTCAGCCGCGAGATGTCCTCCGGAATCCCCCGGCTCCGGTGGAAGGCCTGGACATGGGGCAGCACCGCGAGGAAGGCGTAGACGTAGAAGTAGCGGCCCAGCACACCTAGAGACGCCGGCAACTGCGGGAAGCTCGGCGGTCTGCCGACCACGCCCATCCCGCTCATCACAGTCTCGGCACACCGCTGCACCAGCCACCACAGCGACGTCCTGCCGCGGCTGGGCAGCATCCTGATCAGGACGTCGATGTCCTCGTGTGGCACCGCGAGCTCGATCAGCACCGGCGGTAGATCGTCGGCAAGCGGGAGTGCCACTTCGATGTCCGGCTCGCCGAGCCCCTCCAGGTACTCCACCCACGCCCTGGTCTTCTCGTCCCCGGCCAGCAGCCGCCTGATGTCAGTCACGGGTCGCCAGGCGAAACCGTGTCGCGGGCACGCTTCCACGAGATGCGGATCTCGTTTTCCGCTTCGGTACGGCCGACCCAGTGGGCGCCCGCAACGCTCTTGCCGGGCTCCAGCTCCTTGTACACCTCGAAGAAATGCTGGATCTCCAACTTGTGGAACTCATCGAGGTCGTGGATGTCTCGCAGGTGCTTCATGCGGGGATCGGCGGCAGGCACGCCGATCACCTTGTCGTCGCCACCCTCCTCGTCGCGCATACGGAACATGCCGATCGCTCGACAGCGGATCAGGCATCCCGGGAAGGTGGGCTCATGCACCAGTACCAGCACGTCCAGCGGGTCGCCGTCGTCGCCGAGGCTGTCCTCGATGAAGCCGTAGTCAGCCGGGTATCGGGTGGCGGTAAACAACGTGCGGTCCAGCCGGATGCGGCCGGTCCTGTGGTCCATCTCGTACTTGTTGCGCTGACCCTTGGGGATCTCGATCGTGACGTCGAACTCCACGCGTTTGCCCCTCCCTGCCTAGCCGGTGACTCGCCCTAGTGTCGCCGAGACCGGCGACCCGAGCTCGCCCGAGGAGCTGACTGTCCGAGCCACGCGCCGGCGCTGTGCCGGGGCGCTCTATTCTCCAGGACGCTGCAGGTGGTTGGTGAGGAGAAAGCCTGGTGTTAAGACTGGGTAGCCGGATTGGTGCCGCGCTGCGCCTGCCGACCCAGCGCGGCAGGCGGATCGCCGTGGTCGTCGCCGTCCTGTTGCTTGCGATGGTGGTGGGGACGGGCGTCGGGCTCGGCGCTCCCATGCTCGCCACGCGGCTCGCCGCGACCAATGCGGTCGCGGCGATAGCACCACCACCACCGCCCGTGATAGTGCATCCGGCGCTGCGCCCGGCCACCGTCGATGGCCTCCAGCCGACCCCCGCTGGGGTCGGTGCCGTGCTCGATCCGCTGGTCGCAGCGGGCGATCTTGGCACGCTGTCCGGGCAGGTGATCGATCCAGCGACCGGCACGGTGCTGTGGCAGCGGAACCCTACGGCGGCACTGGTGCCCGGATCGACCGTCAAGCTGCTCACCGCGTCCGCGGCGCTGCTCGCGCTGGACCACCGAGCACGGTGGCGCACCACCGTGCTGGCCGGCGTCGAGCCGGGCACCGTCGTGCTGGTCGGCGGCGGTGATCCGACACTGTCCGCGGCGGGTTCGAGCACCGCGACCGGCTACCCGGGTGCTGCCCGGCTGGACGATCTGGTCAGCCAGGTGCAGGCCACAGGCCACGGCCCCATCCGTCGTGTCCTGGTCGATGTGGATCGCTATGTCGGCGACGCCTTGGCGCCGGGCTGGTTGCCCGCCGACGTGGCCGGTGGATACATCGCGCCGATCGTGCCGGTGATGCTCGACGGCGCACGCGCCGATCCCACCCAGGAGGTCTCGCCGCGAGCAGCGAAGCCGGCCACCGCGGCCGCCGCGGAACTGGCCCGCCGGCTCGGTGCCGACCCCGACAGCGTCGACGTCGGCAGCGCCCCGCCCGGAGCCGCAGTACTCGGCGAGGTGTCGTCCGCGCCGGTGCACGACCTGGTCGCCACCACGCTCCGGCAATCGGACAACGTGCTCGCCGAAGCGCTGGCCCGGGAAGTGGCCCACGCAACCGGTGCCCAGCCGTCCTTTTCCGGGGCTTCGCAGGCGGTTTTGACCGTGCTCAGCAGCCACGGCTTCGACGTCAGCGGTACCACCCTGATCGATGGCAGTGGGCTGTCGACCGGCAACGCCGTGCCGGTAAGGCTGCTCGCACAGCTACTGGCCGCGGCCGCCGCACCCGACGAGTCCCAGCACCGGACCGCCGCCCTGCGACCGCTGCTGGCAGGCCTCCCGGTGGCCGGCGGCAGCGGCACACTGGTCGATCGTTACCGCGGCACGGCGGCCGGCGGCCGAGGTTGGGTGCGGGCCAAGACCGGCACCTTGACCGGCGTCAACAGCCTGGCCGGCACCGTGCTGGGCGCCGAAGGCAGGGTGCTGGTGTTCGCGTTGCTGTCCAATGGGCCCAATCCGGTGTCGGTTCGCCCGCGGCTGGATGCGCTTGCAGCCGGGTTAAGGTCCTGCGGTTGCCATTAGTCCGCGTTACCGTCGTGGTATGGGACATCCCGCGCTCGACGTGCCGCAGGCATCTCCCCGGCGCCTGAACGGCTCCCCGATCGACTGGGCGGTGGCCGACCGCACCGCGCAACG
>JALZCN010000695.1 GCA_030863045.1 Actinomycetota bacterium
CGCTTGCTGCGCGCGGCCTGGCGGCCGTGCTCGCGCGGGCCGGCCCGGCGGGCGCGGTGGTAGACGCACACCCCGGTCGCCGCAGACGGCACGGATCCGCTCCGGCCGCCGCGGAAGCCCGACCCACGTTCCTGGGTGGTGGCTCGAATCCGTGACCTTCAGGACGAGAGCGCCGGTGAGCTGGCAACAGCGTGGCCGCACCGGTCGGCATCACTGGAGCAGTGTGGTCTACCTCTCACCCATCGGCCGGATGATCTCTACCGTCGTGCCGGCGCGTCCAGGTCGAACCTGCGCGGGGACCCCTCACCCGACACAGAACCGTCGCTGCGCGACCGCCTGCGGCGGACCTGGACCCACCACCACGAGGGCTGAGGGCGGCCTTGTAGCGGGTGAGGGGTGGCCTGGCGATCAGGTCACTACCCGGCGCAGCCGGTCGAAGGCTGTGTTCATGCTCAGGATTCGCGCGCTGGGCGAGCCTCCTTGGCCGGCTCGATGATCAACCGATTGTTCAGCGCGGTCTGCTACTGCTCGGTGAGCACCTCACCGCGGCAGATGGCGCGTTCGGACAGAATTTCGATCGTGGCGACGTCGGCGAGTGCTTGACCCTGCACCGAGTCGGTGACGGGCAGGGCCCCGGCGGGCGGTGGAACAGGTTCATCGTCCCGATCGTGCGTGCGCTGCGGCTGCCCGGCATCCTCGTGTGAGGATGCCATCACGGGCAGGGTCGCTGGGAGTTGGCCAGCATGATCCGGCCGGCGGACCGGGTTTCGTGCCTGCGGCCGGCCCTGCATCGGCGACGAGGTCCACAAACGGCGGGCCGGGCGCAGACCAGCAGCGGTGATCCCCGCCGCGCTGCAGCGGCTACCCGGATTACCGTCGTGGCCGCAGCCAGCTTCTGGCGCGGAGTCAGAATCGCTTGGTGACGTGTCGTGCTGGCCGGGTCGAGGGCGCCATTGCCACGACCGGCGCTTCCCACTTGACACCCGTGACACCGAGCACCCGCTGCTCCACCTCGGGGCTGGGGATTGCCTGCGGGACGGACAGGCCTAGCGTGGCGCCGACTTCCTCGGTCTGCGTGGCAGTGCTAGTGCATCTCGGGCAGTCGGGCAGGTGCGCGGTGACCAGGGAATCTCCGGCGGGCTCCAGGGCGTGCAACGCCCACCCGACCGCCAGCTCACGGTGCGGGCAGTCGGCAACACGGTGCTGCTGGTCGTTCACTGTTCACCCTTCACGGTGCAGGCCTCGGCGACCAGGTGTCTGGCCCGTCTGGCCCCAATTGATCGGTCAGTAGCCCGCGCAGCCGCTGCACCAGTGAAACATGCGGGACTTCACCGTGCCCAATGGGACACCAGTCAACCCTGTGATCTCACCCTGAGTGTGCCCACCGAAATAGGCCAGGGCGAGTACCTGGCGCTGCGCGACGGGGAGGCGGTGCAGCGCCGCGCGCACCTGATCGACTGCGACACGGGCCATCGCCGCCTGGTCGGCGCCCGGTACCGGGGTGGGCGACCAGTCCTCGCCTGCCTCTGGCACAGCCACCACGCGCCGACGGATGGCGCTCTGTCTTCGCACCGCGTCCACCGCCCGATGGTGGGTCACTGTTAACAGCCAGGTTGCGAATCCGCCCCGCGCTGAGTCGAACCGGGTCGGATCACGCCACAGCGTGAGGAACACCTCCTGCACACATCCTCGGCCAGCCCCTCGTCGGCACAGATCCGGCGGGCCAGCGAGTAGCAGGGTCGGACGAAGCGCTGATAGAGCTGGGACAGTGCCGCCCCGTCGGCGTCCCGGACTCGTCGCACCAGTTCGGCGTCGGACAGTCCCTCAGCCATACTGGTCGCCGGTGGCGCCGGCTTCCACGTGCCGTTCCCTCGGTCAGGCCACCGGGCGCTCGATTGAGCCTCATTGGCCACCAGCGAGATCCTCACGTCGCCAGCAGGGGCGGCTCTTTCACGGAGCCGCCCCTGAAAAGTAGTTACTGCGTTGATCTCCTTACGAAGCTGACGGTGACAGCACCTGCCCGATGACGAACACGGTGGCGTTTTTGGTGGGGATGTTGCCGCATAACACTGGGGTGCCGTTGACGGTGTGTGCCTCCGGGGTGCCGCCGATCGTCACCTTGCTGCCTTGCAGGC
>JALZCN010000700.1 GCA_030863045.1 Actinomycetota bacterium
GCGTTGGAGGCCGCCGGCGCACGTCGAGTAGCCGACGCTCCGGTTGCCGACGCAGTGGTTCGGGCCACTGTGACGGTCTTGTTCGAGCCGCGGGACGCGTCGGGCCCTGCGTTGTTCGCCTCTACGGGGCCACCGGCGCTCGACGTCGAGACTGCGTCACGCGGTGGGTCGGCGCTGACCGATGGGGTGCCACTCCGGCCGCCTGGGAGGCTACCCTCCGCTACCGAGACAGCCAGCGCGATCGTGAGCGCGCCGGCCAGCGCTCCCGCCCCGACGATGTTGCGCAGCCGCCCGGTGACAACCCTTCGCAGTGGTGCATCACCGTCGGCGGATTCTGAGTGGCCGATGAACCCGCGCTGGGCTGGGATCATCGGCGGCCGGTCTGGCGCGTGGTGGGGCACCTGATTGGGCATGTGGTCGCCACTCGTCAGTGTTTCAGAGTCGAGGTCGGTGGCCGGTGACGCGACGGCCACGGTGGTCGTGGAAGCCGGAGGAAGCTGGGGGGCCATCGACAGTGCAGCGCCGAGCGCGATCGTGGCTTTGGGGTCGGCGTCGACCACGACGGGGCAGCCCAGCGCAGCGGACACCAGCTGGGACACCAGCGGCACCCGGGAGGACCCACCGACCAACAGCACTGCCCCGAGTTCCGCGGGGCTGAGGTCGGCCGAATGCACCGCGCGAGACAGCGAGTCGATGGTCTCCTCGAGGGCGGGACGGATCATCTCCTCGAACTCGCTGCGTACCAGTCGCACGTGGGTGCTGACGCCGGGTAGCAGCACAGGGATGGAGACCACGGTATCCGAGGAGAGCGCCTCTTTGGCCTCGATGCATTCCCGGCGCAGCCGCGCCAGCCCGCTGAGCACGTTGGGGTCCGCGATGTCGAGCGCGTCCCACTGCGCCGTGTCCAATTGGGCCTGCACGCGGGTGAAGACAGCTTCATCGAAGTCCGCGCCACCTAGTTGCTCGAGACCGTCAGCCGAGCCGAGCAGGGCGAAGGAGCCCGCGCCGGTCTTTCGAACCACGGCCGCATCGAAGGTGCCGCCGCCAAGGTCGTACACCGCGATCGTGTTACCCGCCTCGACTCGCTCCTGCGCGGCATAACTGACCGCCGCAGCCGCAGGCTCAGCCATGAAAATCAGATCGTCCAGGCCGACCGCGCTCAACGCCCGAGACAACAGGTCTCGCTTGTATGGACCCCAGCCGGCCGGGTGGGTGATCGTGATCCGGTCCGGGACCCCGCCCTCCCGCTCGCTTACCCGATCGACAACCCAGCGGACCATCATCGCCGCCAAGTCGTGTGCGGCGTAGGGCTGCCCACCCACGAACAGCGGCGTGTCATCACCGATCCGGCGCTTGAACTCCCTGACCACGCGGTCGGGGTCAGTCAATGCGCGCCGCTCGGCGGCCTCACCGACTACCACCGAACCGTCCGCACCCAGAAAGAGCACCGAGGGCACCGACGGCATGCGGTTACTCAGCGCCACCACTTCGGCCTTGTGCTGCTGGTCATCCGACCGCCAGATGGCTGCCGCGGTGAAGCTCGTTCCGACATCGACACCCAGCGCGTACCTCACCAGACCACGACCTTTCGACCACCGGCTAAGGTCCCACCGGATTAGGTGCCCTTGGCTGCTTCATCGCTGTGCACCGTCCGGCCGTTAGCCGCGCACGACGCCGATCATCACACGACGTAACGCGACGTGGCCCGGTATCGATCGACGCATCGATAGGTATACGAGAGCAGTTCGGGAGAGGCCAGGATGGTGCGTTCCCCATTGACGCCGGCACAAGCGACACGTGCCCGGTCAGCGCCACCCGATTGCGCGGTTCCGAACATGCCCTCATCGGCAGCCTGGATCTTCCGCCAGATCGCCGCCGCGCCGGCGACGCCGCTTACCGCCGCGGTAGTAGGCCCGGGAGGCACCGGGAAGTCGGCGCTACTCGACGCGGTGGCGCGGGAGTACCAGAAGGCGGGTGTCGAGGTGGTCCGGGCCAGCTCGGCTGCCGGAGCCCGGATCGACACGCTGGATCCGGACGAGCCCGTTCTGGTGGACGATGCACACCGGCTGGGACCGGTCGAGCTCGACGGGTTGCGCAGGTTCGCCGCAGGAGATACCGCCCGGCTGGTCGTCGCCTACCGGCCGTGGCCGCGGTCTCGTGAGCTCTCGGCGCTCGGCGCGAGCTTGGCACGCCGTCGATCACCAGTCGTGGTGGGGCACCTGGATCGCGGTGCCGTCGGGGCCCGGATCGCAGCGCGAATCGGGTGCACTCCCCCGGATCCGCTGATCGACCTCGTGCTCGAGCAGTCCGGCGGGCTGCCTTCGCTCGTCGACCTCGTCACCCAGGCGCTTCAGGACACCGGCAGATTCGATCCGCGGCGCCCGGAGCAGTTCCGGCGTCCCGAGCGGGTCAACGTCTCCGCGGGCTTGGCTGAACGGTTGCGCTACCAGCTAGAGGCGCTCGATCCCGACATCTACCGGTTGCTGCAGGCCATGGCCGTCGGTGCGGCCCTGGACGCCGAAGTACTGGCCTTGCTGCTGGATACCGAGCCGGTCGCGCTGACCGACACCGTGCAAGCGGCCCTGGCGACCGGTCTGCTCACCGAGAAAGGCCAGCTGATCACCTTCATCCGCAACATCGTGCTGCGATTGATGCCGCTGCTGCAAAGCCGGGAGATGCAGCAGCGGTTGGCCAACATCCAGCTCGACCGGGGTGGGTCCGTGCTCACCGCCGGGCGGCAGCTGCTGGGCACCGGCGCAAGCGGCAGCCGGGTGGCTGCCGTTCTGGAGCGTGCCGGGGACGAGGCCTTGCTGCAATCCCCGACCCTCGCCGCCGAACTGTTCGCTGGAACCATCGACGCGGGAGCTGCATCAAGGACACTGGCGGCACGTCACGCCCAGGCGACCGCCCTGGCCGGTGACCTCGACCAGGCGCTGCGCCTAGCGGACCAGATTGTCTCAGACCCAGCCGCTCCCGACCGGGAACGCGGTGTCCGGGTGGTGGCCGCAGTCCTCGCACATCGTGGGCTACCGGCTCGAAGTGCTGAGCTGTATTGCAGCCTGCCTGCCGGTGCGGCGGGTGGCACCGTGCTCGCGGTTCCCGCACTGATCGGGACCGGGGAGCTGGCGCGAGCCCAGGCGGTGCTCGATGCGGCGGATGGCGGCAACGCAGGTGCCACCCTGATGGCCGGCGCGGAGATCCTCATGGCGCGCGGGATGCTCGCCACCGTCACCGGGACATCCACAGCGGCCCTCTCACAACTGGCTCGGGCTGCCGCACTGCTCGAACCGGCAGGCCAGACCGTGCTGGTGCCCGACACGCCGGCCGCGCTGACTGCGGTGGTCGCGCTGCAATCCGGCGAGCTGATGGTCGCCGATTCCACGTTGCGACGCGCCGTCGCCGCCAGGCTCGGCGGCCGTCCAGCCCACTGCCGACACATGCTGCTGCACGGCTGGGTGGCGATGACCCGTGGCAAGCTCGACGTGGCACGCCGCGCCCTCGACTGGGCGGCGCGCCAGAGCAGCCCGCTCGAACCTCGTGACGAGATGGTCGCCTCGGCCCTGGCGGTGGGCCTGGCTCGCCGAGACAACGATGCGGCCGCGCTGAG
>JALZCN010000014.1 GCA_030863045.1 Actinomycetota bacterium
GGAGACGGTGGCTCGAGTCGTTGGGAGTCGACTACCGCACCTGCGTCGAGGTGAAGCAGATTCGCTGCGATCGCGGCCGGATTACGGGCGTAGTGGCCGAGCACAACGGACGGCCGGAGCTGGTCCACGGCGACTATTACGTGTGCGCCCTCCCCTTGGAGCGTGCCGCTCCGCTCATCACCCCGGAGGTCCTTGCCGCTGATCCTTCCCTTGAGTCGTTGGCGACCCTGCTCCCGAACGTCGAATGGATGAACGGTGTGCAGTTCTACTTGCGTCGGGACGTACCGATGCTACACGGCCACATGATCCACATCGATACGGAATGGGCGCTCACGAGTATCTCACAGGTTCAGTTCTGGCGCCCGGAAATGATCGATCGGTACGCCAACCTGGAATTCAATGGCGTCATCTCGACCGATGTGTCGGATTGGGACGCACCCGGTCTCAACGGGCGCTTTGCCGAAGAATGCTCACCCGAGGAAGTCGCCGCCGAGACGTGGGAGCAGCTCAAGCGCTCCGTGAACAGTGGCGGTGCCGAGGTTCTGGACGACGACAACTTGTGCGGATGGTTCCTGGATCCCGCCATCATGGCAGACCCCACCCGCCCTGGGCGGCTGACGAACCTCGAGCCCCTGCTGGTGAACTACGTGGATACCTGGCGTCTGCGTCCCGAAGCGGTCACGGCCATCCCCAATCTCTTTCTTGCTGCGGACTACGTACGTACACACACTGACCTCGCCACGATGGAGGCGGCAAACGAAGCAGGGCGCCGCGCGGTGAACGGCATCCTCGACGCCGACGGGTTCTCAGGTTCTCGTTGCGATGTCTGGCCCTTGGAGGAGCCGGCGGTCCTCGAGCCGTTTCGGTCCTATGATGCCGCGCGCTTCCGTCTTGGCCTCGGATGGGACACGACGCTCGTGGACTTCGCGGTGGCGGGCTTGTCCGCCGCGGGACCGGGGCTCGACGGCATACCCCAACTGATGTCTCGAGTCGAGCCGGTCGCTCCGTACGTGTCGGCGTTGAAAGCTCGTCTTGGCGGGGTGGAGCAATCGCTCCAGGTGCTTCGGGCGGACGAGGCGCTGACCGACACTGCGGAGGCCGTCTGGAGGCACCAATCCTTGCTCCCCACTGGTCTTCCGGTGGCGCCCGGGTTGGATGCGTTCGCCGGTCCAACGGGCTTTCTCGAGCGTCTGAGCTGGTATCGGGATCAAGCCTTGACGGCCTTGAGGGAAGATTTGCCACACAAGGAGCCCAGCCGATACCTGTACGACCTTGTCAGGGACTTCATCTCCCAGCCAAGCAAAGGGCTGCGTCCGGCCCTCTGCTTGGCGACATGTCGGGCATACGGCGGCAGCACGGAGGCGGCGCTGCCCTCAGCGGCGGGCCTCGAGTTGCTGCACAACGCCTTCCTCGTGCACGACGACATCGAGGACGGCAGCCTGTCCCGCCGGGGTCAAGCCACCATGCATCGACGCATCGGGATCCCGCTGGCCGTGAACACCGGCGACGCCATGAACGCCCTGTCGATGCGCCTGTTCCGGCACAATGTCGTGCAGCTGGGGCCAGAAGTCGCACTGCGAATTGTGGACGAGGTTGATCACCTGCTCGTCGAGACCCTGGAAGGCCAGGCGATGGAGCTGGGCTGGATACGGGACAACGAGTGCGGGATAAGCACGGACGACTACCTCCGCATGGTGCTCAAGAAGACCGCCTGGTACAGCTTTATCCACCCGATGCGCATCGGCGCTCTCGTCTCAGGCGCCGACAACGATCTCGACCGGTTCAACCGCTTCGGCTTTCTGCTCGGCGCCGCCTTTCAGATCGCCGACGACGTCCTCAATCTCGTCGGCAGCCCTTCACGGTACGGTAAGGAAATCGCCGGTGACCTTTTCGAAGGTAAGCGCACCCTGGTGCTCTCGCACGCCGTTGCCCACGCCACACCGTCCGAGCGATCCCAGCTACGGGACTTCTTCTCCCGCCCGCGCGAGCGACGGCTGCAGCGCGAGCTTGTCGACATCTACGACGTGCTCGGACGAAGCGGCAGCATCGAATGGGCACGACATGCAGCTTCGGCACTGACGAGCGCCGCCCAAAAGGAGTTCCCGTTGGCCTTCGCAGGGGCCGATGAAGGCCCCGATCTGAACTTCGTGCGGGACCTCGTGAAATACCTCGTCGAGCGCGACGTCTAAGCAGCGGCCGCGCCGAACTCAACGCTTCAGCAAGGCACAGAACATCGCGTCGGTGCCGTGCCGGTGCGGCCACAACTGCACGTGCGGTCCGTCGCCGAGCCGGGGCACGCCGGGAAACCAGGACCTGGCGTCAAGCTGCTTGGCACCGGTGCGTCGCATCATGTCCGCGACCACGGTCACCGTCTCGTCCACGTGCGGCGAGCACGTCACATACGCCACCACACCGCCAGGGCGGACCAGCCGCAGCGCCGCCACGAGCAGCTCCCGTTGTAGCCGGACCAGCCCTGGGAGGTCGTCAGCCCGCCGCCGCCAACGGGCCTCCGGGCGGCGGCGCAGCGCCCCGAGTCCAGTACACGGAGCGTCCACCAACACCCGGTCGTAAGCCCGTTCCGGTAGCCCACTGTCGCGGCCATCGACGGTGTGCACCGTCACCGGTAGACCGGCACAGGCCTGCTTGACCAGTCGGGCCCGGTGCTCGGCCTTCTCCACGGCCTCCAGGATTGCGCCTCGGGTGGCGCCGAGAGCGCCCAGTAGCGCTGCCTTGCCTCCTGGCCCTGCACACAGGTCGAGCCAGCGCGCGTCGGCGCCCTCCAGTGGCACCCCGGTCAATGCGAGGGCGACCAGCTGGCTGCCCTCGTCCTGCACGTGGGCCAGGTGGTCCCGCACCGCGGACAGCTCGCCCGGGTCACCACCATCGGCCAGATGGACTCCGTAAGGCGAGTAGGGAGCGGGCTTGCCGCCAGTCACCGAGGCCAGCTCGGCGGCGCTGAGCTGATCGGGACGCGCCGCGAGGTGCACCAGAGGGCGGGCGTTGTCGGCGGCCAACGCCTCCGCCAGCTCATCGAAATCGCCGCCCAGGGCGTCGGCGAAGGCCTGCGCGATCCACCGCGGATGCGAGTGCACCATCGCAAGGTGGCCGACTGGATCCTCATCGGCTGACGGCGCCACTACCTGCACCCAGGCGTCTTCGTCCTGCCGGCCGACCCGGCGCAGCACCGCGTTGACGAAGCCTGCAGCAGCGCTGCCACGTCCCGCCCGCACCAAATCGACTGTGGTGGCGACCGCCGCGTGCGGCGGCACCCGGGTCCGCAACAACTGGTAGCTGCCCAACCGCAGCGCATCCAGCAGTTCGCCGTCCACCTCGGACAGCGGACGGCCTGAGCA
>JALZCN010000024.1 GCA_030863045.1 Actinomycetota bacterium
CGCATCAGGGATCTGGTTGCCGGCGCGGCCGGCGAGCACGATACGGGCATAATCGTCGACGGCGAGCTGTTCACCGCGGGTGCCCGGATCCACCCCGGCCGCGCGCAAGAGCCGTTCGGCGGCCGCAGCCGAACCCGCCCAGCCCGCCAAGGCGGCCCGCAATGTCTTACGGCGCTGCGCGAATGCGGCATCGATCAGCGCAAAGACCTTCTCTCTTGGCACTGCGGAGGGCGCTGGTCGGCGGGTCAAGGCGACCAAGCCGGAGTCCACGTTGGGCACCGGCCAGAACACTTCACGGGGCACCGACCCGGCGCGGCGGACCTCGGCGAACCAGGCCGCCTTGACGCTGGGGGCGCCGTAGCATCGAGTGCCCGGCGGGGCGGCCAGCCGGTCGGCCACCTCCGCCTGCACCATCACCAGCCCGCGACGCAGGCTCGGAAGCTCGGCCAGCAGGTGCAGCAGCACGGGAACACCCACGTTGTAAGGCAGGTTCGCGACCAGCGCGGTAGGTTCCAGGCCACCGGCCGCTTCGACGATCTGTGCGCGGCGCACCCTCAGCGCGTCGGCGGTCAGAACCCGCAGCGCACCGGCGCGGTCGGCAGCGCGGTCGGCCACCGTGGCCGGCAGCGCTGCGGCAAGCAGCGCGTCCACCTCCACGGCCAGCACCCGGTCCACCGCATGGAGCAAGCCCAGAGTGAGCGACCCCAGCCCGGGCCCGACTTCGAGCACCACGTCGCCGGCGGCGAGATCAGCCGCGGCCACGATGCGGCGCACCGTGTTGGCGTCGTGCACGAAGTTCTGCCCGAGCCGCTTCGACGGTCGCAACCCCAGCCGCTGCGCCAACGCCCGTAGATCGGCCGGCCCCAGCAATCCCGTCATGGAGAGGTATCGGCCCGATGAGGGCCTCGATATGTCTCCATGACGGACGAGACTAGGTCAGGCCTAGGCGGGCCGAGCAGGACGGCCAGGCGCTGTACCCGCCGCGGGCGTCACGGACCCGCTGGGCGACGGCGATCTGTTCTTCGCGACTCGCTTGGTGCGGGTACGGGGCGTACCGGGTTCCTCCGTTGGAGCTCCAGGTGGCCCTGTCGAACTGCAGGCCACCGTAGTAGCCGTTGCCGGTGTTGATGGACCAGTTCCCGCCGGATTCGCATCGGGCGAGCCGGTCCCAGACCGAAGCCTCGTCGGCGGTGGATGCCTTGGCGGTGGATCCCTTGCTGCCGACCCGACTCCGGCCCGGGCGGGCCGGAGTGATCTCCTGCGTGGCGAGCTGCTTGCGGCCGGCCTCCACGCCGTTTTTCAGGGTGACCAGGAAGGTGACGATCTCCTCGCCGGGAGCGCCAGGATCGTCGACGACCACCTCACCGCGGCGCAGCCGGGAATCCTTGACCTTCTTGATGGGCGGGTCCACTGATCGCCGCTCGGTGCGCTCCTCGACGCGCACCCGGGTGACCTCCACGGTCATTCCGGGCAGCACCGGCGACCTGCGGTCCGGAGTCACTATGTCCAACTCCTGCAACGGTACGCCCTGCAAGGTGAGCAAATCCCCGACCGAAAGCGCGGTGGAGTTGATCTCCTTCGCCGGCTGGCCACCGTCGAGCAGGATGATCGGTTTGGCGATGCGGACCACCACGGCCATGCCCTCCAGCGGGATCGGCCGGGAGGGATCGGCCGACAGCTCCATGTCCTGCGATCGCATCCCCACTACGCGTAACGCGTTGGCGACGGTGGCCTCGGTGGTCCAGACCTCGTGATGCATTCCGTCGACAGTGAGGGTGAGCGGTCGGCCGCGCTTGAGCACGATACGGCTGCCGTCCGTGATGGGACTGTCCGCGGCCGGGGCCAGGGTGTCCTGGTCATCCACCTGCAGGCCGGCGGACTCCAATGCCCCACCGACCGATGAAGCGAACGTATTGATGATGTGTTGCTGGCCGTCCACCGTGACGGTGACGGTCTTGTCCAAGGTCAGAGCTGCGGCTACGCCGGTTGTCAGCGCCAGAATGAGAGCTACCAGGGCGCCGCGGACGAACGTACGAGTGGTCACCAAAGTCCAGTCGTCGCAGTTCCGGGCAGGGGAAGCACGGGAACACGCCGGGAGTGGAACACCGCCTACCCGACAACGGCAGGCTCACCCCGACCACGGGCTTCAACCGCATTGCCTCCGGCTGTGACCCGCGTCCCCGTGCCGGGACTACCCCATCCCGGCTGACGGTGACGGGACGGTAACGGTTTGTAGCGCCGTTTGCAAACGTTTCTGCATTAACTGTCGCCGAGCACTCGCTCAGGGTCGACCAACGGTATCGGTCGCGCCGAACTGTTCTGCTCGCGCCCGAGCCCGAAAACGCGCTCAGCGGTAGCGGAACTCGACGCGGCCAGTTCCGCCACATCCTGCCCGCGCAGCGCGGCCAAATCCCGGAGGGTGTAGGGCAGGTTGACCGGCTCGTTGCCCTTTCCGCGATGCGGATGTGGGGTGAGAAACGGGGCGTCGGTCTCCACCAGCAGCTGCCCATCGGGTACCAGAACCGCCGCCTCACGCAGCGCACGGGCATTGCGGAAGGTCACGGTGCCGGAGAAGGAGAGCACGTAACCGGCGTCCACGCAGACCCGCGCCATCGGGGCGTCGCCGGAAAAGCAGTGGAACACCACGGTCTTCGGTGGGCCTTCCTGCTCCAGTACGGCCAGCACGTCGTCGTGAGCGTCCCGGTCGTGGATCATCAGCGGCTTGCCGACCCGCTTGGCCAGGTCGATGTGCCAGCGGTAGGCCTCCCGCTGCGCGTCGGGCGGTGAGTAGTCCCAGTAGTAGTCCAGGCCAGTCTCCCCCACGGCGACCACCCGGGGCTGCTTGACGAGTCGCTCGAGCTCAGCGCGGTCAGCGTCGGTCATCGTCGCCGTGCGGGTGGGGTGCAACGCCACCGCCGCGAAGACCCGGCCGTCCCAGCTCGACGCCCGCACGACCCAGCGGGCCGCAGCCATGTCGTCGGCCACCGTCACCACCGCGCAGACCCCCACCGCCGCCGCCCGATCCAGCACCGCACGCACCCCCGCCGGATCAGTGGCTCCACACGCGTCCAGGTGCGTGTGTGCGTCGACCACCGGTACGGGCAACGGCGGCGGGGGTGGCGGCAAGCCGCTCGTGAGTGACATCAGGTGCTATAACACTGTTTCGCGCTCACGACTGGATCGGGGCCCAATCGGGGCCGGTATCGGCGAGGGCGGGATCCGGCTTGGTGAAGAGGGGGGTGGGTTTGGCCAGGGGGCGGCCTGCCTCGATGGGGACGCTGGCCCACCGGGCCTGTTCAGTGGCGTAGCCGCCGGTGATCACCGGGTAGTCCGGACCGCTGCCTGCGACGATCTCGCTGACCTCCTGGATCTGCGGCTGGGCCGACCACACCCCGGTGCCGCCAAGCTGCTCGTGCACCCGCTGCGCGGCATGCGGCAGGAACGGCGTGAGGAGGGTGTTCGCGTCGGAGACGACCTGCAGCGCGGTGTGCAGGATGGTGTCCCGGCGTTGCGGATCACCGGCGCGCTTCCACGGTTCCTGCTCGGACAGGTACTTGTTCGCCGCGCTCACCACCCGCATCGCTTCGCTGATCGCGGCCTTGAACCGGTTGCGCTCCAACAGGTCCCCGACCGTGTCGAAGGCCGCCCGTGAGGTGGCCAGCAGCTCGACGTCGACCGCCTGCGGGGTCGAGGGCCGCGGCACCGCGCCGACGTTCTTATGGGCCATCGCGATCGAGCGGTTGACCAGGTTGCCCCACTCGTTGGCCAGCTCGAAGTTGATCCGGCGGACAAATTCGTCCCAGGTGAAGTCGGTGTCCTGGGTCTCGGGGCCGGCCACAGAGATGAAGTACCGCAACGTGTCCGGGCCGAACTCGCGCAGGAAGTCCCCGACGTAGATCACCGTGCCGCGCGAGGTAGAGAACTTCGAGCCGCTCATGGTGAGGAACTCGCTGGACACCACCTCGGTGGGCAGGTTCAGCGTGCCGAACGGCCCGGGCTCGCCGCCGCGATCCCCGGCCCCGTTGTGGCCGAGCAGCATGGCGGGCCAGATCTGGGAGTGGAAGGTGATGTTGTCCTTGCCCATGAAGTAGTACGAGCGGGCGTCCGGGTCACACCACCATGCCTGCCACGCGTCCGGGTAGCCCGAGCGCGCCGCCCACTCCACCGACGCCGACAGGTACCCGATCACGGCGTCGAACCAGACGTAGAAGCGCTTCATCGGGGCGTCGCGCCAACCATCCAGCGGTACCCGCACCCCCCAGTCGAGGTCCCGGGTGATCGGGCGGGGGCGCAGGTCGTCGAGCAGGTTCAGCGAGAACCTCAGCACATTGGGTCGCCACTCGGTGCGGGTGGACAGCCATCCACCCAGCGCCTTGGTGAACGCCGGCAGGTCGAGGAACAGGTGTTCAGTCTGCACGAACTGCGGGGTCTCGCCGTTGATCCGGGACCGCGGATTGATCAGGTCGGCGGGGTCGAGCTGGTTACCGCAGTTGTCGCATTGGTCGCCGCGTGCGCTGTCGTACCCGCAGATCGGGCAGGTGCCCTCGATGTACCGGTCGGGCAGGGTTCGTCCGGTGGACGGGCTGATCGCGCCGAGTGCGCTGCGAGTGAGCACGTAGCCGTTGCGGTACAGCGCGCCGAACAACTCCTGCACCACCCGGTGGTGATTGGCCGTGGTGGTTCTGGTGAACAGGTCGTAGGACAGGCCCAGGCCCTGCAGGTCTGTCACGATCATCCGGTTGTACTTGTCGGCGAGCTCGCGCGGCGTGACGCCCTCGGCGTCGGCCTGCACCTGGATCGGCGTGCCGTTCTCGTCGGTTCCTGAGACCATGAGCACCCGGTTGCCGGCCATCCGCTGGTAGCGGGCGAAGATGTCCGACGGGACACCGAATCCGGAGACGTGGCCGATATGCCGCGGCCCGTTGGCGTAAGGCCAGGCCACGGCGGTGAGCACAGGGGCGTTCATAGCATCCACCCTATGGGCCCCGCACAACCACGTTTCCCGAGGGGATCTCCACCTCCGCGCGATCCACCAGCCGCAGCCCAACTGCGGTCTCAGGTGAGTCGAGATGCAGAACGCGGTTATCCCGCCGCGAATCAGTGCGTTCGGCATCCAGAATGCGGTTCTAGTTGGAGGTGGAGGCGTTCCAGTCCACGAGCTGGACGATGACGCCGTTGGGATCGCGGACCTGGAAAGCGCGCTCACCCCACTCCTCCTCGGTGAGCGGCATGGTGATAGGCACTCCCTCACCTTGCAGCCGGGCCAGTTCACCTTCGAGGTCGTCGACGACGAAGGCGAGGATGACGCCGTCGGCGTGGTCGTCGCGCTGGTCAGCAGGCAGAGTCGGCAGCCCCCGACGCAGGAATACGACGCTGGGTGCCGCGTCCTCACGGGTCAGCGACGCAAACCCGGCGCCTGCCATCTCCTCGTGGAAGCCGAAGTGCTCGACAAGGAAGGAACTCGACGCCGGAACGTCGTCAACGTTCAGGCACACTGCAGACGATGTGATCTTCACCGGAACCCTGTCTGTGTCTTATGGATAGTGGCAGATTATCGTACATTGTACGAAGTTCGTGTGTCGGGAGGACATTCCCGTGGTCCCCGGACGAAGCAGCGCCGGTGCCCCGGCGCGGACCCTGCAGCTGCTGTGGCGCGGGCCGGTCGCGGCGTCGCGTCGCGGCCCGGAGCGGGGATTGGACGTCGACGCGGTCGTGGCCGCCGCGACCGATC
>JALZCN010000027.1 GCA_030863045.1 Actinomycetota bacterium
CGCTAACACTGTCACACTAGCGGCCGGTATCAGTGTCAGCATGAAGGCGTTATCAATGATACGCCTCGAATGGAGCGCCTCGATGACTGCAACCACCGCCAAGGTAGCCAACGCTATGAACCAGCGCGTCCTGGGTACGAACGGCCCGCCGGTGTCGGCCCTGGGATTGGGACTGATGGGCATGTCCGACCTGTACGGCCCGGCCGATGAGGTCGAATCGATCGCCACCATCCACGCCGCCCTGGACGCCGGGATCACGCTGCTGGACACCGGCGACTTCTACGGCATGGGCCACAACGAATTGTTGCTGCGCGATGCCCTGCGTGGCCGGAATCGGGACAACGCGGTGATCAGCGTCAAGTTCGGCGCGCTGCGCGATCCAGACGGCGGCTGGGCCGGCTATGACGGCCGACCAGCGGCGGTGAAGAACTTCGCCACCTACAGCCTGCGCCGGTTGGGCACCGACCACATCGACATCTACCGGCCCGCGCGGCTGGACTCGCAGGTGCCCATCGAGGACACCATCGGCGCCATCGCTGAACTCGTCCAAGCCGGGCATGTCCGCCACATTGGCCTGTCCGAGGTCGGCGCCGATACCCTGCGCCGCGCCGCCCAGGCCGTGCACCCGATCGCGGATCTGCAGATCGAATACTCGCTGCTGTCCCGGGGGATCGAGGCGGAAATCCTGCCGGTTGCCCGAGAACTGGGGATCGGGATCACCGCCTACGGGGTACTGTCCCGGGGCCTGATCTCGGGGCATTGGAACACCGACCGACGGTCGTCCGGGACCGACTTCCGTGGCTTCAGCCCGCGCTTCCAGGGCGAGAACCTCGAGCGAAACCTGACCTTGGTGGACGCGCTGCGCACAGTCGCCCAGGCCAAGGGCGCCACCGTCGCCCAGGTCGCGATCGCCTGGGTCGCCGCCCAGGGCAACGACATCGTGCCCCTGGTCGGCGCCCGTCGCCGGGACCGCCTGACCGAGGCCCTGGGTGCCGCGGACGTCACCCTCAGCCCGGCCGATATGACCGCGATCGAGCAGGCCGTTCCGGCCGGTGCCGCGGCCGGTGACCGATATCCCGCACCGCTGATGAACGACCTGGACAGCGAACGCTGAACCCCGTGCCCGCGGCCAGGCACCTCTTCGGCCGGCCCAGGCCAGGACCACTGGAGTGTGAGCCCATTATGGGAGAGCGTGATCCTCATCGAACCCCCGCATCCCCGCGTATGAGCGACGAGCACATCTCACATCAGGCCGCCGGCCACATCCGGTGCGGTTTGTTGTCGGACAAGATCGCCTTGATCACCGGCGCGAGCCGGGGAATCGGGGCTGCGGCCGCGAAGGTGTTCGCCCGTGAGGGCGCCTCCGTCGTACTGACCGCACGAACCGAGACGGACCTGAAGACGATCGTCGAACAGATCCGCGACACCGGCGGAGAAGCGTCTTACACGGTCGCTGACTTCGAAGACGTGGCAAGCATCGAACGCGCCGTCGCATTCGTCGTCGAACGCCACGGCCGACTGGATGTCGCATTCAACAACGCCGGCGTAGCCGTCGCCTCCCGGAAGATCGTCGACTTTTCCGAGGCCGACTTCGACTTCATCAACCGTGTCAACTACAAGGGCGTCTTCTTCGCGATGGCCGCCGAGGTTCGAGCAATCCGCAGCACGGCCGGAGCCGGCGCGATTCGTCAACAACAGCAGCGTCGGCAGTCTGCGCGGGAATCCGGGACTGCCCGCTTACGGAGCGGCAAAACGTGCGGTCAACAGCCTCACCGAAACCGCAGCAGTCGACTACGGTTCTGAGAACATCCGCGTCAACGCGATCGCACCCGGCTTCAGCCTGACACCGATGGTGCAGGCACGGCAGGACCGCGAACCCACCATCATCGACCAGATCATTGCTAGACCCCGCTCGGCCGTGCAGCCGACCCCGACGAGATCGCCGAAGCCGCCGCATGGCTTCTCAGCGACCGTGCGTCGTTCGTAACAGGTGCAATTCTTCCGGTCACCGGCGGTGAGGGAGCGTGATCCAGGGCACCGACCAACCACGCTGCCGCGTCGTATTCCTCTGCCGCTGGCCTGCGTGGTGCCAGCGTAGGCCTGCCGAGGAGCCGTATGGGGACTGCTAAGTCCAGCGATGGCTGCCGCTATGCGTGGCGCTCATCGCCGCGGGCGGCCGCTATACGTGCTCCGCCCACGCCAGCTGACCGGGCAAGCGGGGCAGGGTCAGCGGCGCGCCGGCCGGTACGTGCAGATCAGGACGCCGGTCTCGGCTGTCTTGGTCGAGACCAGCTGGAGCGGGCGGGCATGACCGTCGGCGGGGAACACCCGCTTACCGCCGCCGAGCAGGATCGGCTCAATCATCAGCCGGTACTCGTCGACGAGATCGTGCTCGATCAGTTGCGCAGCGAGCGAGGCGCTGCCCATGACTTGCAGCCCCTTGCCGTCCCGTGCTCGCAGCTCGCGCACCGCGCCGATGGCGTCGTCGGGGGGTAGCAGGGTCGAGCCGGACCAGGTGAGGTCGTCCTGGGTGAGCGTGCGGGATGCGACGTACTTGGGAATGTCGTTCATGCGGTCGGCGAACGGGTCGCCGGCGCGGCCGGGCCAGGCGGCGGCCATCGTCTGCCAGGTGCGCCGGCCGAACAGCAGCGCCTCCGTTGTTGTCATGACCCCGTCGATCACAGAGCCCATCGCGTCCGGGTCGAAGTACGGCATCGACCAGCCACCATGGGCGAACCCAGAGTCGGTGTCCTCCTCGCGGCCGCCGGGCGCCTGCACGACGCCGTCCAGGCTCATGAATTCGCTGAGGATAATCTGCATGGCCGCTCCTTATAGTTGGTCGGGTTGTTGGCTGGTCAGCTGGTAGACCCGGCGCGCGGCGGAATCATCGCTCCACCCGAACTGCGCGGACCGCCACGCCCACCCAAACGAGCATTGCGCCGAGGGCGAGGAGGGCGAACTCTCATGAATGCCAGCCGATTGCCCCTGTTCTGCGACACCGGCCTGGCCGAGCGCATCGAGCGGGTCGAGGCGCAGCTCGTCGCCAAGGGCAGCAAGGCCGCGCAC
>JALZCN010000047.1 GCA_030863045.1 Actinomycetota bacterium
GTTGGCGATCTTCCCGTCCCGGATCACCATGTGGTGTGACAGCACGCCACGGACCGCCTCGGTCCATCCACAGCTGAGCGCTTCCTTGGGGACCTTGAACGGCTCCCAGGTCTTGGAGCGGCCAGCACGCACCTCGGCCAGGGCCTTCTCGACCTGGTGCAGCGCGATACCGGCAGCGTAAGCCTGGAAGTAGGTCCGTGCCCGGTTGCGCTCGATCGCGTTGGACAGCGGCTTGCCGGCCTTGTCGTACGGGATCTTCCACTCGAACGTGGCCTCGGGCTTCGTCATCGTCCGCGGCAGATTGATGACCACACTCTTGCCGGTGGCCTTGACGGTGCCAGTGTCCACCAGCCCCGCCAGCGCCGTCGCCCACAGCCGGGCGATCGGACCGCCGCCGGTGTCCAGGGCAAGGTGGTCCTTGCCGTCGAACCACCGAGGCGACATGGTCCAGCTGTATGCGCCGTTGAAGTCGCGCTTGGCCGGCCGCGGGATGGTGTGCTGGTTCCACGGGTGCCGCACGTCGACCGGGTTACCCAATGGGTCCTTGTCAGCGAAGACCTCCTGGCCGGCCCAGTCCTCGTAGTACGAGGAGCCGAGCAGGATTCGCAACCCGAGGTTGATCTTCACCAGGTCGTTGGTGACCAGTTTGCCGTCCACCACCACGCCGGGGGTGACGTACATCTTGCGGCCCCAGTTGGTCATGTTCTGGTAACTGAAGTCGCAGTGCTCCGGGTCGTTGAGAGCGCCCCAGCAACCCAGCAGCACCCGGCGCCTGCCGACCTCCTCATAACCCGGCAGTGCGTCGTACCAGAACGTGAAGAGGTCCTCGTGCAGCGGCACGACCCGCTTCATGAACTCCACGTACCGCATCAGGCGGGTGTAGTAGTCGGTGAACAGCTGAACGGTGGCGATACAGCCGATGCCACCGGGGTAGAGCGTGGAGGGGTGTACGTGCCGGCCCTCCATCAGGCAGAACATCTCTCGCGTGTAGCGGGAGACCTGCAGTGCCTCGCGGTAGAACTCACCGGCCAGTGGGTTCAGCGCCCGCATGATGTCGCCGATGTACTTGTACCCGTGGGCGTCGGCGTTCGGCGCCGGGGTGCGGTTGGCCAGGTCGAGCACGCCGGGGTTGGTCTCGGCGACCATCTTCTCGCAGTAGTCGACCCCGACCAGGTTCTCCTGGAAGATGTTGTGGTCGAACATGTACTCGGCGCATTCGCCGAGGTTGATGCAGTACTCACCGAGGTGCGGCGGGGCCACCCCGTATGCCATGTTCTGGTTGTATACCGAGCAGGTGGCGTGGTTGTCCCCGCAGATCCCACAGATACGACTGGTGATGAAGTGGGCGTCGCGCGGGTCCTTGCCCTTCATAAAGATGGCGTACCCACGGAAAACCGATGAAGTGCTGTGGCACTCGGCCACTGTCTTGTTCGCGAAATCAATCTTCGTGTAGATACCGAGGCTGCCAACGATCCGGGTAACCGGATCCCACACCATCTCAGTGAGTTGGCCTGTGGAGGCGCCTTGGTGCCTTGATGCAGTGCTTGTCATCGTTTAGATGCCTTTCTCCAGCAGGTCGGCGATCACCAGGAGGGCTTGTAACCGGTCAAGAGCTGGTTGCCCTTCTTGCGCCACTTGGGCTCGCTGTCGGTCTTCTTGAGGGTGATATTGCGGAGCGACCGGATGACCGAGCCGTAGGCCATACTCGCGGTCCCGGACACCAGAGACCCCGGAGGAGCGTCCATGAAGGGCATGAACTTGTCCGGGAAGCCCGGCATGGTGCAGCCGATGCAGATGCCACCCACGTTCGGGCAGCCGCCCACACCGTTGATCCACCCCCGCTTGGGCACGTTGCACTTCACCACCGGGCCCCAGCAGCCGATCTTCACCAGGCACTTCGGTGAGTCGTAGGCCTTGGCGAACTCACCCTGCTCGTAGTAGCCGGCCCGGTCACAACCCTCGTGCACCGTCTTGCCGTACAGCCACTGCGGGCGCAGGTGCTCGTCCAACGGAATCATCGGTGCGGCGCCGGCGGCCTGGTAGAGCAGGTAGAGCAGCGTCTCCGACATGTTATCCGGGTGGACGGGGCAACCCGGTACGCACACGATCGGGATCCCGGCCTTGGACTTCCAGTCCCAGCCCAGGTAGTCCGGCACACCCATGGCGCCGGTCGGGTTCCCCGCCATGGCGTGGATACCGCCGTACGTGGCGCACGTGCCGGTCGCGACGATGATCGTCGCTTTGGGCGCCAACCGGTCGATCCACTCGTTGATGGTGATCGGCTGGTTTGTGTCGGGGTGTCTCCCGAAACCGGTGAAGTAACCTTCCCCGTTGATTGACTCGTTCGGGATGGAGCCTTCGAGGACAAGCACGAAGGGTTCCAGCTCGCCCCGATCGGCCTTCCAGAACCACTCGATGAAGTTGTCGCCACCCTGTTCGGGACCGCATTCGAAATCGATCAGCGGCCAGTGCACCGCGATCTTGGGTAGTCCTGGAAGGGCGCCCAGCGCGATCTCCTCGATGCTGGGTTGGGTCGCCGCGGTTAGGGCCACCGAGTCCCCATCGCAGGACAAGCCGCAGTTGATCCACAAAAGGTGGA
>JALZCN010000050.1 GCA_030863045.1 Actinomycetota bacterium
CCGTTGCTGTGCTCCTTGTTCTGATCTGCGGCGGGGCGGACCATTTTTCGATGGCCCTCACCTGGGATGTCGAGGTCCCTAAGCGGATGGTCGGAAGCTGCAGTGGCGGGCTGGGGCCAAGGAGGCGTCCGCCCGGAAGGTGGACCAGGCCCGGATCGTGCGGCTCGCCGCGGCGAGGTACGGGGCAGTCGGATCGCCTCGACGCTCGGGGCGCGCGGAGCCTACGGTGGTGACCCGGCGGCGGCGCTACGCCGACCGGGTCCAGGCTGGGCTGCATGAGGGCCCACGGCCGGGCACGTCGTTTCCACTGCCCCAGGCGCTACGCGATCGGGCAGTGGAGTTGGCCCTCACCGAGCCGCCCGCCGCTCAGGCGCGGTCGCACTGGCATTCATGGCTGCTTGCCACCGCGCTGGCCGCTGACTCTGGTCCGGGCGGTCATCTGATCTGTCACTTGCCAGGCCCTGTGCCGCAGGGCGTTCCTGGCCGGGGCCGACCACATCGTTGGCGTCGAGTGACTCATCGACGCCTGGAACGACTGCTGGCCGCGTCACCTAGATTGAAGACTCCAACGCGATCATCGCCCAGGCCACCGGCCAACGGCACGTTAGTGGCCCTCCCGTGGCTGAGTCGCGCCGAAATGCCGAATAACTGCAAGAGACGATCACCGAAACGACCCACTTCGCTTGCGCGGGACTACCGGCGCCCACGCGGAGATCATCTGGGCGCGTCAGGGCATGCGGTGCAGCGGGGTGGCATGGTCTTCACCTTCACGGGCCCTCTCGTCCGCCCAGCAGTGCATCGACCCACCTAGAAGACACCTTCCATCCGCGTCTGACGATAAGCATCCGGCAGTGGGTACGAATGAAGAAGGAATGATTGATGCCCCTGAATCAAGAGGACCCTGCGCGCGACGATCCGTGGGGTGATCGCCTATGGCGACAACTGCGCCTCATCGGTGAGACCCTCACCGTGGGTCTGTCCCTTCTGTCCACTCTGTACCTCATAGGATATACATTCGAGCCGACTCGCCTGCTCCTCGAGAGGTATGCCTTCGGACTGACGATAGAAGCTATCGCTGCGATTGTAGCGATCATGCTTCAGTTGGCGACTCTTGCCGTCTATCTGCTACGGCGAGACATCAAGGCCTACATACGCGAGTTTGGGGGCAGAGCGCAGGAAGAAATCATCTATCAGGACACCACTGCTGTCCTGACAGCGCTGTGGGAGGCGGCGGAAGCGCGAGGTCCTGGCCGTCACTCACTCGAAATACTCGGACACCGATTGACTGCCGCTTGGCCCCTCATATACAGCAAGTTGTCATCCAGAGACATGCCGCGCGACTGGGACATCACGATCTACGGTCTCAAGCCTGATCCCGCTGCCGTCGGGGACAGTCCACTCCCTCAAGAGTGGGCAGACGATGTTAGGTACATCATGCGCAACATCATCCAATACGTGACCGACCACGGCAACGATCTCGACGTCAGGGGTATACGCATCACGCTGAAGTCCTACTCGGTCTTTCCTCCCGTGCATGGTTTCCGACTGGACGGCTCGGACATCTACTACACCTACTTCACATGGAGCTCCGGACGGGACATCAGTCCGTACTGGTTCTACGAGCGAATCGCGGCGACAGATTCTTCGGCAGGCGGAGCAGAGCGACGACTGTTGTTCGACGTGTGGCTCAAGGAAGTGGACAGGAAGTCTCAACCCTTGATCGAGAAGAATCGAGTTACGGGAGCGGTGTGACCTGGGCCAGCGTGACCTCGAACCCCGCGCCCACCGACCTGGCGTGCTCCTTCAGCAACTCACCACGCGGATCTCCACCGGCGCACGCGGTTGATCACCAACCGAGCTGGCCGAGACGGCTCCCGTCGCTGCCTCACCGGACACCGGCTTCCGCTCGGCCGGGTGCTGATGACGGTTGTGCCGGCAGGGGTTGCGCCTGGGGCGCCCACAACGGCCACGAGAAGGCATCAACCCTGATCCAGCATGACAGGGGAACGCGACGACGGAGCACTAGGTAGCCAGTGGGGACGGATGGGCGCGGTCCCGGGCGGCGCCCGGCGGAGGCCGCCTCAGTGCATGGCGGCGCATAGTCCGTGGACCGTGGCCGTGCTCGTACCGGATCCCGGATCGGCTGTGCCGATGGCAACGGTGCCCAGGGCATCGAGGGTTCGGCGAAGGCGTGCGGCCGCGCCGGTGCCTGTGCTGGAGCCGGTGTCCCTGGAGTGATCGTCCTCCGCGCCGCCCTCAGGGCAGTGTGCGACTCACGTGGTCGAGGCCGGATGTCGTCACTGCTCCTCCACCGTGGTTAATGAGCGGCCAGCGCGGCGCCCATTCGCTCGACGACCTCGGTCAGCACCGCCCGGGGAGTGGCGACGTTCAGCCGGACCGCGCCCCCGCCGGCGGCGCCGCACAGCAACCCGTCGGTCAGGGCCACCCCGGCCCGCTCGAGGAAGAACGCGCCAGGCTGGGCCAGGCCGAGCTCCCGGCAGTCCAGCCAGGCCAGGTAGGTGCCCTCCGGCGGGGTGTACCGGACGCCGGGCAGGTGCTCGGCGACCAGCTGGGCCAGCAGCCGGCGGTTGCCGTCCAGGTAGGCCAGGACGTCGTCCAGCCAACCGGCGCCGGCGGTGTAGGCGGCGGTGTTGGCGACGACGCCCAGGGTCGAGGCGCCGTGCTCGGCGTGCAGCCCCACCCGGGCCCAGTGCTCGGCGTCGGCGGAGTTCGACAGCACCAGCTGCGCGC
>JALZCN010000059.1 GCA_030863045.1 Actinomycetota bacterium
GTACGAAGCGGGGGACCGATGCCGAGGCTGGTGGTCCTCACCCAGGGCACCGCAACCAGAGAGCTTGCGGCGGTTTAGGGGCGCCGACGATGACGATACGCCCTTGACCTGGTTAGCAATCCTGATCTCTTCGTTGGATCGTTGGTGATCAGGACGCGGCGGAGTCGATGTCAAGCAACGGAACCGTTCGGACATGTAACGGGTGCCGCCGCAGCTGCGATTCACTTAATGTTTGCAGGATCGACTGAGGGAGTGCGCTTTGATGGCCAGCGAGGGTGTGGCAACGTTGCAGTCACGACACGGCGACCAAGTCCAGAGCCGCTACCCATACTCAGTGATGTGGCCGCAGTGATCGCACGACAAAGCGGCCACGCCCCGACGCAGAAAAGGATTCGCCGTCCATGAATATCACATCGGAGCCGGCAACAGCCTCTCGATCGCGCGCGAGCCGATTGCACGAACTCCTGTCGAGCGACCGTCTCGAGTTCCTCATGGAGGCCCACAATGGTCTGTCCGCGCGAATCGCACAACAAGCGGGATTCAGCGCGATCTGGGCGTCCGGCCTTGCCATCTCCGCCCAGTACGGTGTTCGGGACAATAACGAGGCCAGCTGGACCCAAGTCTTAGAGATGATCGAGTTCATGGCTGATGCCAGTGATCTTCCGATCCTCCTAGACGGCGATACCGGTTACGGGAATTTCAACAATGTGCGGCGTCTGGTGCGCAAGCTCGAACAACGCGGCATTGCGGGCGTCTGCATCGAGGACAAACAGTTCCCCAAGACAAACAGCTTCATCAACGGCGAGCGGCAGCCGTTGGCGGAGGTCGGCGAGTTCTGCGGGAAGATTAAGGCGGGGAAGGACACGCAGACGGATCCGGACTTCTCCATCGTCGCGCGCGTCGAAGCGCTCATCGCAGGGTGGGGCATGGATGAGGCACTTCACCGCGCGGACGCCTACCGTGCGGCCGGCGCCGACGCGATCCTGATTCACAGCAAACTAACTCGGCCCGACGAGATTCTCGAATTCATGCGCGAATGGAGCGACCGCGCACCCGTGGTGATCGTGCCAACGCAGTACTACAGCACACCCACCGAGGTCTTCCGCAACGCCGGCATCAGCGCGGTGATCTGGGCCAATCACCTGGTACGAGCCTCGGCAGCCGCGATGAAAGCGGTGGCCGAGGAGATCAGCACAACCCAGACGCTGGTCAACGTCGAGGACAAGATCTCGCCGGTCAGCGAGATCTTCCGGCTGCAGGGCGCGGACGAGTACGCGCGTGCGGAGCGGACCTATCTGACCGCGGGTCGGGCACCCCGCAGCGCCGTCGTCCTCGCTGCCAGCCGGGGCGCCGGCCTCGAGGCGGTGACGGTCGATCGCCCAAAGGTCATGCTGCCCGTCGCCGGCAAGCCGCTGCTCCGATGGCTGGTCGACGCCTTCAAGCATGAGGGCATCAACGACATCACGGTGGTCGGCGGTTACCGCGCGGACGCAATCGAGACGCGCGGCATCACCCTGGCGGTCAACGACCGCTACGCCGAGACGGGCGAACTCGCGTCGCTCAGTTGCGCGGTCGATGCCTTGGAGACCGACGTGGTCATCTCGTACGGAGACCTGCTGTTCCGCAGCTACATCCTCCGGGATTTGCTGGCGTCCGACAGCGACTTCTGCACGGTCGTGGACTCCGGGCCGCAGCACGGCTCGAATCCCAGCGTGCGCGACTTCGCGCACTGTTCCGCCCCCGATGACCGGGGCCTGTTCGGGCAGAAGGTCCTCCTGCAGCGGATCACCAATGACGGAGCAGAACAAGGACACGGCCGGTGGGTCGGGCTGCTCAACGTGCGCGGAGCGGGACGGACCAGGCTGCGCGCCGCGCTGGACGAGCTGCGCAAGCACCCCCACTTCGACGAGCTGGACATGCCCGCGCTGCTCAACGCGCTCATCGACCGCGGCGAATCAATCGAGGTCCAGTACGTGCACGGCCACTGGCGCGGCGTGAACGACCTGGAGGAGTTTCGTCGTGCCGGTGATTTCGCCCATGCAGGGCTTCGCTACACGACCGGCACTGAAGGGAGCCGATCCTGATCGAGGCAGGCACATTCGTCGAGGCTGCTCGTCGGCACGGGTTCGACTGGTACTCGGGGGTGCCGTGCTCGTTCCTGACGCCTTTCATCAACTACATTCTGCAGGACAGGTCTTTGCAGTATCTCGGCGCGGCCAACGAGGGTGACGCGGTCGCCCTGATCGCCGGTGCGGCGCTGGGCGGCCGCCGGGGCGTGACGATGATGCAAAACTCGGGTCTGGGCAACGCGGTGAGTCCGTTGACCTCGCTGACATGGACGTTCCATCTCCCACAACTGTTGATCGTCACCTGGCGCGGACAACCCGGTGTCGACGACGAGCCGCAGCACGCTTTGACGGGCCCGATCACCCCGACGCTGCTTGAGACGATGCAGATACCGTGGGAGCGCTTCCCGAGGGAGGCGGACAAGGTCGCCCCGGCACTGGAACGTGCAGTCGGTCACATGGAGGCATGCGGTCGGCCGTACGCGTTCGTCATGCAGAAGGGCACTGTTGCCCACCATCCACTCGTCGAGCAACGGGACGGTGGCCACGGGCGACAGCGAGTCGAGCCGATGACGAGGTTCCGGCGGAGCGAGGGGTTCTCTTCCCGCCGAGAGGTACTGCGCCGTGTGCTCGAAAAGACCGATGTGAACCTTGACGTTGTCCTCGCGTCTACCGGCTTCTGCGGGCGCGAGCTTTACGCTCTTGACGACCGCCCCAACCAGCTCTACATGGTGGGCTCGATGGGTTGTGTGACGCTGTTGGCCCTTGGGTTGGCCCTAGCCCGCCCGGATCTTCGGGTCGTCGCCCTCGACGGCGACGGTGCGGCGCTCATGCGCATGGGTGCGTTCGCCACGCTCGGTGCCTTCGGCCCTCCAAACCTGGTGCACCTGCTTCTCGACAACGGCACGCACGATTCGACAGGGGGGCAGGCCACGGTTTCACCGCATCTGTCGTTCGCTGGGGTGGCTGCGGCATGCGGCTACGCTGAGGCGGTGGAGGGCGACGACGTAGATGTCGTCAACCACGTGCTCGATGCGCCTGCGGCCAAGGGTCCGCGCTTTGCGCGCATCGCGATCCGGGCGGGCACCCTCGCCGGTCTGCCCCGACCGTCTCTCACGCCCGTGGAGGTCAAGGAGAGGCTGATGAAGCACATCGCCGCCGGAGCGGGGAGACGCTGAAATGCTGCTGCTCAACCCCGGACCCGTCTCTCTGACCGAACGGGTCCGCCGCAGTCTGCTGCAGCCGGACCTCTGCCATCGCGAACCGGAGTTCTTTGACCTGCAAGATGAGGCGCGGCGCCGGCTGCTAGGAGTGTACGGGCTCAATTCCGCGGAGTGGACGGCCGTGTTATTGACCGGTTCGGGCACCGCCGCGGTCGAGAGCATGCTGGCTGCGCTCGTCCCCGAGGACGGCAAGGTGCTGATCGTCGAGAACGGGGTCTACGGCGAGCGGATGTCCCAGATGGCGAGCCGGTTGGGCATCGCTTATGCCGTGGTTCGGCATGACTGGACGTCCGCTGTCGATCTAGTGTCCCTGGGAACGCGCCTCGACCAGGAACCCGGCTTTACGCACGTCGCGGTGGTGCACCACGAGACGACGACCGGTCGATTAAACAATCTGGCGGGGCTGCAACGCCTCTGCCGAGACCGCGGTGTCCAGCTGCTAGTCGACGCCGTGAGCAGTTTCGGCGCCGAGCCGATCGGCTTTGACCACGGAGGCATCGCTGCTGTCGCCGCGACGGCGAACAAGTGTTTGCACGGAGTGCCGGGGGTGGCGTTCGTCATTGTCCGACGAGACGCGCTGCTGCAGGCCGCCAGCCGGTCCTACTACCTGGATTTGGCACGTCTCGCCCTCTTGCAGGATCGGCGTGACACGCCGTTCACGCCGTCGGTCCACGCCTATTATGCGCTCGTCGAGGCACTAAGCGAACTCGAGGACTACGGCGGTTGGGCTCGGCGGCACGATAATTACCACGGGCTTTCCCGGCGGCTCGCGAACGCGCTGTCGTTGCTCGGGATCCACGTGCTGATCCCCGACGGTGAATCGTCGGTGGTCCTGCGGGCGTACCGCCTACTGCCGGGGATGAGCTATGCGGAGTTGCACGACAGGTTGAAGGCGGATGGGTTTGTCATCTACGCGGGGCAAGGGCCACTCGCTCCGGACATCTTCCGGATCTCGGTGATGGGGGATCTGCACGAATGCGACGTGGACCGGCTGGTGCTCACGTTCGAGCGTGCTTTGCAGAGCATTGGCGCGGCTCAGCCAGTCGACAACAACGGGACAGCAGTCCTGGGCATGCTCGCGGAAGGATGACGGTGACTCGGACAAATGGACAGGCTGTGACTCCCGCGCAGGTAGTTCGGTCGGCCGTCATTCTGGCTGCCGGCGCGGGTACGAGGATCGCGTCCGAGACGAGCGACCCGAAGTCGCTGCTCGCGGTGTGCGGGAAGAGCCTGATCCGCCACCACCTTGAGCACCTGGCGGCGCTAGGGTTCGAGGAGGTCGTCCTGGTCGTCGGCTATCGGAAGGAGCTGCTGCTCAGCCATCTCGCTGACCACTCGTTCGGTGTGGGCATCAGAACGGTGGTCAACGAGGACTTCAGGCGTCTGGGGAACGGCGTCTCACTGTGCCTCGGTCTTGAGCACGTCACGGGACCATGCATCGTGATTGATGGCGATCTCATCTACGACAGGGACGTGATGGCCCGGTTCCTCAAGGGCGACCCGGAGGACTGCATCCTCGTCGGACCTGGAGAGATGGCCGATATCGAATCGACCAAGACGGTGACGAATGGCACAGGACACGTTACGTCACTCGCTGACAAGCGCGCCCTGCTACCGCACGAGGAGGAGGGCTTCCTCGGTGAGGCGATGGGTGTACTGATGTTCACCAAAGAGGGCAGGCGGGCACTGCTCCGCAGCGCTGAGCGGTTCTTCGGGGACGGGGGCAACCTACTGAAGAACTGGGAGTACCTGATCAACTTCTGTCTTCGGGACCAGCCGCTCGTCGCCCGTTTCATCGACACGGGCCGCTGGATCGAGATCGACACTCCGGAGGACTACGCGGAGGCACGGCGGCTCTTCGAGCGCGACGTGCAGTAGGAGATTGCGGCCACGCTGGCCCGATCGCAGCACTCAAACGAGATGGTCGCTGCTGCTCGACGGATCGAGCCCAATTCGTTTACTCAGGCTTGGCCCGTGACGCGACCTCAAATTGCTGGTTTGGTGGAGTGGTCCGGTCCCTGGCTCGGGAAACCCGCCAACGAGCTACTCAGGGCATTAGTCCAGACATTCCTGATCTTTGGAGACCCCGATTACCCAGTCCAATACGACCCTGAGCTTTGCGATCGCATACGCGTCGTTCGTTTGCTCAAGCGGACCAGTAAGTAGGCTTGACTCGCGGATCGGCTGCTCGGCGTGCTTCGGATAGATGCACGACAATCTAAACCGAACTTTCGTGATCTTGAGCGTCGGTGTCCCAGTTGATCTGGGGTTTTGCTCGTGATGACGGGTTCGCTCTGTCTACTTTAGGGTTAGCGGGATTGGGGCGCCGATCAGGTCGAAGGCTCGTTGCTGGGTGGGGGTGGGTACGCTGATCTTGTCGAAGGTGGCCTGGCCGAGGGTGATCGTGTTGCGGGTCAGGGGGGCCAGGTGCTCGAGCAGCTCGCGGAAGCTGTGCAGGGGTTGACCGCTGTCGTCATGGTGCCGGCCGGCGTTGCGCTAGGCGGCGGCGGATCGGGTGGCGGGGGCCACGGGGTTGTCGCGGACCGGTGGGGCTTGATCGGTGTAGGTCAGCTCAGCCAGGGCATGGCGCAGGTGCCAGGTCAGGTAGCAGGCCAGCATGCAGATCAGCACGTGCGCGCGGACCCGGTCGGATAGGTGGTGGCGGATGGGCCGCAGGTCTAGATCGATGGTCTTGAGGGTGCGGAAGTCGGCCTCGAGGCGGGAGAGGTTTTTGTAGGCCTCGAGAGTGGCCGGTGCGTCAAGTGGCGGCGGGCACCGATGTGCGCAGCACATATATGCCATCCAGCGCGGCCTCGGCGGCGATCTGCTCGACGCATCGGGTGAGCGTGAAGCTCGTGTCGGTGATCGCGGTGGTGAAGTGCTTGCTCATTTTGTACTTGTCGATCACTTTGCCGACCTTGAACCCGATCCCGTCGGCTCCGGTCAGCCGGCCCTCAGCGACGGCGGTGAGGATCGGGGCCAGCGCAGCCTCGGTGGCGGACAGCAGCGCCTGGCGTTTGCGGGCGCGTTCGGCAGCCAGCACCGGGTTGCGGCAGGCGATCAGACGCTCGCCGGGGTAGTCGGGGTGGTGATCTCGGCCAGATCCTGCTGATCGAACAGCGACAGCTGCAACGGCCCGTCGTCGGCGGCGCGCTCGGTGATCGCCGGGGCACGCAGGCAGGTGATCCAACCCAGCCCACCCAACTCCTTGAGCGCCTCGATGCCCGCCGAGGTGATCATTCCTCGATCTCCGATCAGGGTCAGCTGGGCGATCTGGAACTTGGTTCGCACGACATCGACGGCATGGCTAAACGCGGTCGGGTCGGCGGTATTGCCCGGGAAAACCCGGATCGCGACCGGCCGGCCCTTGGTGTCGGTGAGCAAGTCCATACTCGATCTGCAACCGGCCTTTCTTGCCGTCTCGGGAATAGCCCCGCGCGGCCAGCTCGCAGTGGGTGCCTTCCACCCTGGACAAGGACAGGTCAAACATCGCCATCCCACCCTCGCTCAGATGCCGGCCGGCCAGCGTGGCCTCGATCGCGTCCTGCCGGCCCAGCAGCCAGTCATCGCGGCGTAGACCTCGTCACGCGGCTGGCGTCGGCCACCCCGAGGTCCGCACCCAGCGTGGTGTCGTTCCACCACGCCAGCGTCGACAACTTCGGACGCGGGCGCAGCACCCGCGAGACGATCAACGCATACGCCAGATCCCGCTGCCGACACGCCGGCCCCAGCAACGCGGGCAACCCCAGCGTCGCCGCGGCGGCGTGCACCAGCCGACATGCCCGTGCGGGCGAGACCGCGTCACCGTAAACGCCGCCTCGGCCTCAACGAAAGTCCTGCCCTTGAGCACCGCCTCGATCGCGTCCACCGCCGCGGCCGGCAGCATCGACAGGTTAGCCACGGGGCTGCTTGCCCACCGAGCCATCCGCGCGGCGAAACGAGCGACGCAGCAACGGCGACATGTACTCCCGGGTCTCCCCACAGGCCACCGTGTGCCGACTCTTCACCCTGACCACATGAACACTGCCCGTGGCTCGCCGACCCACGCCGAAACCTGCCATAAAAGCCCGCCGGTTACCAAACCGACACGCCCATGAGTTCTGCCTACAATTTCGGCCACCTCGGCGCATTCAAGCAGGTCAGCACAGGACCACCCACCCGAAGATCACGAAACTTGGGGTTCAAAGATGCAGGGCGAACCGCGAGTGCTGAGTATGGGCTTGACTGGTGTGTGCAGTCGATGTTGTGCGCGACGGACCACCGATGTTCTTTCGACTCCGCCCACCGTACCGGCTAGGTATTTGATGCCCTTTGCGCAGCATATACAGCACCGACCGGTAAAAGGCGCCATAGTACTGTAGCCAGCCCCGCACATCGGGTTGATCTATCGCGCGAGCTGTCCAGCGTCCAATTACTGCGCCGATGCAACTGCCAACGCTGGACTTATCGGTTGACGGCCTTCATAGCATCCTTGCTGATCGCGGGCGGACCTGTGCGGCACGGAATCAAGGCGCGGTACCAGTCAGCGGCTCATCAGTTGGGCCCGCCCGTTGAGATCGTTCCCACTGCCGGAGCCTCGCCAACGGATCCAGCCTACTTCGTCGCCGGCCCAGAAAAAGTGCGGATCGGTCAGAGAGTGAAGGTAGTACGTATTAGCGTCGAATCGGTTGTGATTCGTAGTGAAGATGCCGGGATTGCCTCTGTCCTCGACGGCTCCGGTGGCTTCCCCCTTGAACATGGTAATGGTGTTGTCGTGGATCCACACGTTCTGCACGATGTGGGCGCCGTGCGGTGCCGGCTGCTCCGCGGCGCGGTCACCGCTGTCGAGCACAGTAATGCCATTGGCGTTGCCACTGACGACATTGTAGGCGACCTCAATAAGCTTAATCCCACCCGACGATTGGATCTGGATACCTGCATCCCACGCCCACCCCTTGTGCCTCCGGCCGTTTCCAGAGATCTCGTTGTGTCTAATGGTGGCGTCGTAGCTGATCTCATGCGTGATGCCGGGACCCCAGTTATCGAAGATCTTGTTGTATTCGTAGTTCGTGTGGATGTTGCCCCCATCTGCCCACAGTCCCGGGCCCTTATTGTTGTGGATGTAATTGTGGGCGAGGGTGTGGTGCTCGGTCTTCCAGCTCTTGCTTCCTCCCGCTTCCCACTCAGCTGAGTAGCCGGCGGCACCGTTGAAGGAGATCTCGTTGTTGCTGACCACCGAACCAGTGCCCGAGGCGCCGAAACCCAACTGGCCCTGATGGTGGATGAAGTTGCCGGTGACGGTGCTGGCGTCGGCGAAACCGATGCCGACGCCATGGTTGAGGCGCACCTCATTGTTAAGGATCCGCCAGCCGGAGCCGGCGGCATAGGGTGTCACTTGGCGATGTTCAATAGCGCCTACCTGAGCACGGTTGGCGGCTTGCTCAACGACGAGGTTGGCGACAGTGACATCGTCGACAGTCGCCCGGATAAGGCTTGGTGCGACCGCCTGCTCGATCAGGTGCGATCGGGGATCGTCACCAATCGTGATCGTGTTGGTGCGGTAATCGGCGTAGACGGTGCCTGCGGTGACGGCTGAAGGGGAGCTCACCCGCCGCAGCCGCCGCTTGTCGACGAACACGTCCTCGGCGTAGGAGCAGGTAGGTACGGACACCGCACACTTACCATGTCTGCCCGGGGCGGGGGGCAAGAATCCAGTGGTCGACCAGACTCTGCCGTCCCTCCGCCAGCCCGTCAGGACCTTTGAGCCGTTCAGCACCGCGCCCTGGTGGCCAACAAGGACGTCGCCACGCTTGGGCCTCAACGGGGCGTCCAGGCGGTAAGTCCCGGCGGACAGACAATACGTCGTGCCTGGCGGGTGCGAATCGATGATCTCCTGGACGTCGTCGGTTGCAGTGACCGCGACCCCTTGACAGGATCTTGCGACCGGCCCGACGTGACCGATCAGGCCGGCGTCGGTGCGGTGCGCGTGCGGGTCCTGCCGAGGCAGCGACAACGTCAAGACCACGATCAGCATCGTCAAGAGCACGATCAGCATCGAGACAACCGCAGTCCTGCGGGGCCGTCGTGACGCCTTGATCATACCGTACCGTCTGCTTCACGGCTCAAAGCGCGTCCGTGACGGGCCCGCTGTAGCAGCGAAGTGGAGGTCCCGTCGCCGAACCAGGTTCGGAAGCTGGTCACTGCTACGCCGACGCCGAAGGTGGTCCACAGCAACGCCGCCACCTGCGGCCCTTCCAGTTGGGGATCGAAGAACGTGGATACCAGGATCGCCGTGGTGATCGTCAGGCACAATATGGCTACCTGTCGGCGCCCGTGCAGCCCTTGCCGCGCCAAGCGCCGGCAGCCCGCGATCAGGCGCCAGTACCAGCCCAACCATAAGGCGATCCACAGGGAAAAGCCCACCAGACCCATCCGAGCCAGGATGTCGAGATGCGAGTTGTGCGGGCTCCGCAACGTGTCTTGCCCGTAGTTGTACACGCCCACCTGTGCGGCGAGGTTCGGACCGAACCCGGACCCGTCGACAAGATGGCCATCGGTCACCTGCTTGTCGAGAACTCGTGACCACAGCTCTTCACGGCCCTCGACCGTGCCGCCCAGGTTACCCGGTGACTCTGCACCCCCGAGGCT
>JALZCN010000080.1 GCA_030863045.1 Actinomycetota bacterium
AACCGGTCCTGGAACTGCGGCGTCGAAGGCGAGACCGACGATCCGGCAGTACGCAGGTTGCGCGGCCGCCAGGTCCGCAATCTGCTCGCCACCCTGGTGCTGTCCACCGGTACTCCGATGCTCGTGGCCGGTGACGAGCGCTGGCGCACTCAGGGCGGCAACAACAATCCGTACCGGCTCGATGATGCCACCTCGTGGCTGGATTGGTCTGCAGACCCCGTCGCCGAGACGCTGACCACGTTCAGCCGCCACCTGCTCGCCCTGCGCGCAGCGACGCCCGCGCTGCGCCAACCCGAGTTCTTCGAGGGCCGCACCACTTCTGGGGAAAACTCCGACCTCGTCTGGTTCCGTCCCGACGGCCGCCCCATGGAACTCAACGACTGGCAAGACGGCCATCGGCAGACCCTGGCCATGTGGATCGACGGCGCCGACGTGCGATCACACCCACCACCACCGACCGCGGACTCTTGGCTGGTGATACTGCACGCAGGCGCACACTCCATCATGGTCACGCTGCCGGATGCTAAGTACGGCGAGCGGTATGAACCGATACTGGATACCGGCGTCCCCGACGGGCTGCCAGCCCATCCTCGAAGCAGACGTCCGAGCACCCGCATGACGATTCCTGCCCGAACTCTCCTGGTCTTCCGAGCGGTACGACCCTAGCCGGCTCCAAACCATGCCACAGCACTACGACGACGAGCCGCGAAACCGGCGGGTCGCTCGGGCGACCAGGCGGCGGCCGCCGGTCCATCGTCGGGAGAGATCGTAGGCGGTCCTCAGGGTCGCCGAGTTGATCATCTCGACCGCGGTCGGATACCGGTATGCGCTCCCCCCGAACGCCATCTTGGCCAGGTCGGAGCTGGGCCAGCTGTCGCTGTGCCGGCAGTCACCGGCAAGCAAGGCGCGCAGCGCCTCTTCGTGCAGCCCTCCGAGGTCGTACCACTGGTATCCGCGGGCTTTCGCCCACCGGATGATCTCCCATCTGACGGCAGCAGGGACACTGAGCCGACCCGCCTCGCCGCTGCGGTCGAACCCGGCCAGCCGACCGCGGACCATCGCTCCGCACCCGGTCACCAAGTCAGCAGCGACGGGTTCGCCGCTCACTTCGCCCACGAACAGGGCTGCCTGTCCCGTCGCCGCCAGCTCCGAGTACATCGCCTCGATGTAGTCGACCGACAGCGGTCGGTAGCCCTGATGGTGGGCCGAGCGGGTCATCAGGGTGGCAAGCAGCGCGACGTCCTGGCTTCCTCCGATACGCACCCTGACGCCCCGTGCCGGCCACTTTTTTGGCCAGGAACGCAGCCGCCGCGCAAACCGGCGGCGGATCTCGTCCTCGGTGGCGGTGAGGTCGATGCGGATCGAACCTGCTGGTGCGATGCCGGCAGACGAGACGCGGAACCCGCGCTGGAGCAACTCACTGCTCAGGTCATCAGCGCCTTCGGGAGGTTGGACGAACAGCATCCGTAACCGACTCCTGCCAAGCGCCTCCAGACCGGCGGCGAGGCTTCGGCAGACCTCTTTTCGATCGGCCACGGCGGCAGAGATGACCGGGCCGTATGGCAGGTACCCAACGCTGCCGAGCACCGGCACCGGGCGGTGCAGGATCTGTGCCCCGCCGACAAGGTCATTCGCTTGGAAAGCCAGCAGGTACAGCGGTGCATAGCCAACCCGGCCGCGCAGGCGCGCCCACGCGGTGAGCTGGGTGACATCGCTACCGGCGGTACTGTCTACGAGCCGGTCCCAGGTGCGCAATACATGTGGATCCGGGTCGAGGCAGGCAATCATCGAAGTCGTGGCTACGCCGCACTCGGCCCCCACCCCGACGGGTCGAAAAACCACGTCACCCCCAGCTGGCCCCCTAGTCGCACCGACAGCCAGACACCGACGGGGTGGTACGACTACCTGCTGTTTCAGAGGCTACACCGTCGGGGCATCACTAACGAAGGATACTGTTCACCCTAAGCGGTATTCCCAACACAGGAAGCAACCACGCGACAAACGCGCGGGGTCAGGTGGCCAGGTGGAGTAGGCCGAACTCGGCGGGGGTGGCCATCAACGGATGGTGCGGCAGAACGCGCACGGTGTATCCGAGCAATCCGGAATGCGGTAACCGCAAGGTCGCCTCGAATCGCTGGCCCTCACCGTCGGCATCACCTACCGGATGCATGGAGACCACGAGTGCGTCGCGCAGCTCGTCACCGTCGACCCGACCCACGACGGCCTGGACGTGCACGTCGCAGGACCGCAGGCTACCCAACGCGACACCGGCGCGGAGGGTCATCTCCGACCCGAGCTGCGGCGTATCGGGTAGGCCTGAAATGTCCACCTGCGTAACCCGAACGCGAGGCCAGGCGGCGCACACCCGCGACCGGTACGCGGCCAGCGAGCGGGCACCGGCGAAGGAGTCGGCGAGTACCTCCGCGGCCGAGCAGGCAGCTGGTGCATAGAGACGCTCCACGTATTCCTGCACCATTCGACAGGCCTGGACCTGCGGGCGCAGCGTGGCCAGAGTATGGCGCACCAGGGAAACCCAGCTGGTGGGCACGCCTTCGGTGGTCCGGTCGTAGAACTGGGGAGCGACCTGCGTGGCGATCAGCTCATAAAGCGCATTCGCCTCCAGGGTGTCACGGCGCTCCGCATTCTCCACACCGTCGGCGGTCGGGATCGCCCAGCCGTTCTTGCCGTCGTAGAACTCGTCCCACCAGCCATCCCGGATGGACAGGTTCAGGCCACCGTTGAGCGCGGACTTCATCCCCGAGGTGCCACATGCCTCCAACGGCCGCAGCGGGTTGTTCAGCCACACATCGCAGCCCCAGTACAGGTGCCGGGCCATCGACATGTCGTAGTCGGGTAGGAACACCATCCGGTGCCGCACATCCGGCGAGTCGGCGAATTGCACCACCTGCTGGATGAGAGCTTTGCCGCCGTCGTCAGCGGGGTGTGACTTGCCAGCGATGATCAATTGCACTGGGTGGTCAGGATCCAGTAGCAGCGCCCGGAGCCGCTCGGGGTCACGCAGCATCAGGGTAAGCCGCTTGTAGGTGGGCACCCGACGAGCGAAGCCCATGGTGAGCACATCCGGGTCGAAGACCCGCGAGGTCCAACCCAGCTCAGGTGCGGAGGCACCGCGCTCCAGCCAAGCGATCCGGACCCGCCTGCGCACCTCGTCGACCAGCTTGGCGCGGAGCAGGCAGCGCAGGTCCCACAACAGGGCGTCGCAGGCCGACGAAACCGTGCTGCCACCGTCGCTACTGTCCGACTCACCCAGCAGTCCGGCGATCTCACGCGCCGCCCAGGTCGGCCCGTGCACCCCGTTGGTGACCGAGCTGATCGGCACCTCCTCGACGTCGAACTGCGGCCACAGCCCGCGGAACATCGACCTGGACACCGCCCCATGCAGCTGCGAGACACCGTTGGCGCGCTGCGCAAGCTGCAGACCCATGTGCGCCATGTTGAACATGTTGGGGTTGTCCTCGGCGCCCAACGGCAACACCCGGTTGACATCAACGCCGGGCAGCAGTGCAGCCTCGCCCGACGATCCGACGAAGTGGTGCCGCACGAGATCCACTGGGAAGCGATCGATCCCGGCGGCCACCGGGGTGTGCGTGGTGAACACGGTGCCGGCACGTACCGCTGCCAAGGCCTCGTCGAAGCTCAAATCGTCGCTGTCGATCAGCTCGCGGATCCGTTCCAGCCCGAGGAACCCAGCGTGGCCCTCATTGGTGTGGAACACCTCGGGTTCGGGGTGACCGCTGAGCCGGCAGAACAGCCGAACGGCGCGGACGCCGCCGATCCCGGCGAGAATCTCCTGCTTGATCCGGTGATCCTGGTCGCCACCGTAGAGCCGGTCGGTGACCCCGCGCAGGTCGTCGGGATTGTCTTCGATGTCACTGTCTAGCAACAGCAGGGCGACCCGTCCGATGTCGGCCCGCCAGATCCGCGCCCGAAGCACGCGCCCGCCCGGCATACCGACGTGCACCAGTAGCGGCGCGCCGGTGGCGTCAACCATCAGATGTAGCGGCAGGCCCTGCGGGTCCAGGGCCGGGTAGTGCTCCAGCTGCCAACCGTCCCATGACAACGACTGCCGGAAGTAGCCCGAGCCGTACAGCAACCCAACCCCGATCAGGGGCACCCCCAGGTCCGAGGCGGCCTTGAGGTGGTCACCCGCCAACACGCCCAGACCTCCGGAGTAGAACGGCAACACCTCGGTGACGCCGAACTCCATGGAGAAGTAGGCGATCGCTGCCGGCAGTGCCTCCGGC
>JALZCN010000119.1 GCA_030863045.1 Actinomycetota bacterium
TGAAGAAGTGGAAGAAGAACGGCCGGGTGTCACGCGGAGGCGCGACGTCGTACTCGTACCGATCGTAGAAGGCCCGCTCGTCAGACAGCAGCTGCTGAAAGGACTCGTGGTAGCGATCCCGCTGTAACACATTGGCGACGTTTGCCTCACCGGGTTGGATTCCCGGATACCAGACGACGTCGAACTGGCGTTCCCGCGCGAATGCCTTCGCCAATTCGATCTCCGGCTGGGTAAACGGTTCCCGCTTTGCCAGGATCAGCATCGTCGAGAACGACCGGATTGCGACAATTCTGGTAGCCGGGTTGTCGCCGGCACGTCGCAATGCGTCAGCCACCAGCGCTGCGGCCCGCAGCTCCTCGGTCGGCGGCAGCTGCAGCCACCGGTGGACCGCCAGTAAGCCCCCGGGCGTCAGCTGAGCAAGGTAGGCGTCGAACGCCTCTGCGGTCAGCGGGTAGGTTTCCGAGAGGGAGAAGGCACCGGCCGTCACCGTGCGGCGGTTCTCCGACAGGGCCAGTGTCACGACGTCGAACGCCTCCTGCGGCCGCGACAGGTACCCACGCGGGTTCGACACGACGAACTCAACGCGCGGATCCTGATAGACACCGCCGGCACGCGACGAAAAGTCCGATGTGAGCAGCTCTGCCAGGAGGCGGTTGTTCTCCACGGCGACGACCGAGCGCGCACCGAGCTGCAGCGCCGACAGCACCTCCAGCCCCCCGCCCGGCTCAAGGACCAGGGTGCGCGATGCCGGCCGCAGCCGATGCGCCAGCGAGGTGGGCAGACCGTCGACGAAATCTGGTGTGACGCCCTCTCGGGCGGTGAGCGGGAGCACCACCTCACCGTCGATGACTACCGCGCTTTGCTCGGGCAGGTTTCCCTGGTACTGCAGCGTCAACCCGGGAGCAGAGTGAATGGCAGAGCTTGAGACGACGTCGATCCGCGATGCCGCGTCGGACCGGCGCTCCAGCACCTGCGCGGCCGGGAAGCTTTGTAATTGGGACAGCGGCTTGTACGGGGAAAGTCTGATCTCGAACCAGGGGGGCGTCTGCCACAAGACCAGGACGACCAAGGCGGCAGCCGTCAACCCGACGAACCGGTCGACGTGGGAGGTGCGGCCGGCGGACGGCCCCACTTCGGGCCGAGCGCACGCGAACCCGATCGACCCCACAGCGGCCGCCAACCCGGCCAGCCCGACGGCCACAGTGGGGTCTGCCCGGTCCAAGATGACGAGGGCGGTCAGCGCGCCACCCGCCGAACCCACCAGACCCGCCCCGTACAAGCCCGAAGCCCGCTGCGGCCACCTCACCAGCGGTAAACCGAGAACCAACCCGGCGAGTAGGAATGCGACGGCATAGCACAGCAGGTATGCCGCCAGCAGCGCGAACTGGCTCGGCTCCCAGCCCACCCGGTAGGGATCGAACGGGATCAAGTTCGAGACGGCATAGCCCCCGATCAGCGCAACCGAAGTCGCCGCTGCCAGGCGAGCAAGCAGCCCGGGGCGCAACGGCTGGCGCGCCGGTCGGCGAAGCCCGAGCAGGGTTCCGCTCGCTCCAAACCCGAGCAGTCCAAGGCTGATTGCCAGGAAGGCGAAGTGGTAGCCGTATGCGATGGAGAAAATTCGGGTGAGAGCGACCTCGTACAGGAGCGTCGCGGCGGCTACCGATCCGACTCCCAGATAGACGAACACCGTCTGGTTCGATCTTCCCGTGCTGCTCGGCTCCGCACCGTCAAGCGGCCTTCACCGTACCTCACAAAGCATGGTCAAATAGGCTGACGTCGGCTCCCACCGCGTTACGCTTCTAGATATGTCCGTCTACGAGCTGCACGCTCAACCCGCGCTGGAGTCGCCGGTACTGCTGCTGGCCACGGAGAGCTGGCTTGATGCCGGATTCGGCGCACAAGGGGCCATTGCCCAGGTTCTTCAGACAATCCCGACCGAGCTGCTGGCCACCTTCACCGCGGACGAGTTCATCGATTTCCGGGCTCGTCGTCCCATCGCGCGCATCTCCGATGGGGTCCTTGCGGGCTTGAACTGGCCCCAGATCCAGCTTCGGGTCGGTCAGGACAGCGCCGGTAAGAGCGTTCTGGTTTTGACGGGGCCCGAGCCCGACATGGCATGGCATGGCTTCGTGCGGGCCGTCGTGGGCCTGGCCAAGGAACTGGGCGTTCGACTCGTGGTCAGCCTGGGCGCCTACGCCGCTCCCGTTCCGCACACCCGCCCGGTCCGTCTGACGGGGATTGCCACCGTGGCCGAGCTGGCGGAGCAGGTGGGTGCGGTGCCTGGCGCCACCGAGGTACCGGCTGGGATTCAGACTGCGCTGCACGAGGGCTTCGCCGCGGAAGGCATCCCTGCCATCGGAATCTGGGCGCGGGTGCCCCACTACTTGGCATCATTGCCTTACCCGGCGGCCAGTGCGGCACTCGTCGACGCGCTGGCCGGTGTGGCCGGCTTGGAGCTCGATGCCGCCGAGTTGCGCGCCGCGGCTGCCAACGTGCTGACCCAGATCGACGACGTCCTTGCCAACAGTGCGGAGCACCGTGAGGTGGTGCGCGGTCTCGAGGCCGTGTTCGACGGCGAGACGGCCACGCCGCCCGACTTCTCGAATCTTCCATCAGGCGACGAGCTCGCGGCCGAGCTCGAGCGATTCCTGCGCGGCGAAGAAGGCAGTTGACTTCACAAACCTCGGTCCGGGCCGTCGAGGCGGGTCCGATGAGGGGAGCGCCGATCATGGTCTACATCCCGTATCACAGTGGCTCGTCGTCGCCTGAGCAGGCGGCGTCGGCACGCAGGCTGGCGGCGCACCCGGACAGCGTCCTGTGATCACGGTTGGAGGCGCCATGAGACGAACCATCGCACTGGCCTACCTCACGTTGGGGTGGCTACTGGCCGTGTGCTTTCTCGGGGCCTGCGCTCTGGACAGCGAGCCGGCGGGCGGCGTGCCGGACGAAGTCGTCTTGGCTCAGGTAGAGCCGTCGGACCGCCAGGCAATGGTCGACACCCAGATCGCCGCCAGGGGAGTGCAGGACCCCCGGGTCCTTGATGCGATGCGAACCGTCCCGCGGCACGAATTCGTTCCGCACGAGCAGAGACATCGCGCGTATGAGGATCGGCCTCTGCCCATCGGTCACGGGCAGACGATCAGCCAGCCCTACATCGTCGCCCTGATGACCGAGCTGCTCGACGTGCAGGCCGGGGAGGTGGTCCTCGAGGTCGGTACCGGCTCCGGGTATCAGGCGGCAGTCCTCGCCGAGCTGACCGACCGGGTCTACACGGTGGAGATCCTGCCCAAGCTGGAGCAGCGCGCCGCCGACACACTCGAGCGACTCGGCTATGACCGCGTGCAGACCAACAACGCCGACGGGTATTTCGGATGGCCGGAGCACGGCCCCTACGACGGCATCATCGTCACCGCTGCCCCCGACCACATCCCGGCCCCCCTCGTGCAACAACTCAAGGAAGGTGGCCGGATGGTGATACCGGTCGGTCCGCCCGGCAGTTACCAGACGCTGTGGCGGTTCACCAAGCAGCAGGGCAAGGTCGTCTCCGAGAACATCACCGACGTCGCGTTCGTTCCCCTGCTGCGGCAGCCGTGACGGCAGCGGTGACGGTGCCGGTGACGGAGCTCGCGGACCGCCGGTGGCTTGTCAGCTCCGGCTCAGGTCGACGAAGCCGGGTTGGGCGCGGTTCGCGTCTGCGGGTTGACGGCGAGTATCGCCCAGACAACCTTGCCGTGCGGAAAGCGGGAGGCGGTGCCCCACTTCCGGCTCAGCTTGTCGACGAGCACCAGGCCGCGACCGCCGGCAGCGCGGAGGCCGGGTACGCGCAGCCGGGGAAGACGTGGGTCGGCATCGGCCACCGCGACGGTGAGCATCTTGTCGCGCAGCGCCAGGCGTAGCCAGCCCTCCGAACGTGCGTGGCGGACCATGTTGTCGGTCAGCTCCGAGGCAACGACCATGGCATCGGAGATTATCCCGGAGATACCCCACTCACGACACGTCTGCGCGACCAACCGCCTGGCCAGCCGGCCGCTGGCCGGATCGCACGCCAGTCGCATCTGGCGCCGGCGATGGCGCGGTGCAGCATCGAGGCCCTGGAGAGCATCGTTGACGCTGTGGTAGGTGGGGACGAAGCGCGGTACGGCGCTGAGATCGAGCAAGGCGCGCAC
>JALZCN010000142.1 GCA_030863045.1 Actinomycetota bacterium
GTCCGGTCTTGGCCAGCTGGTTCGTCGGCCAGGCCAAGCAACGCGACGACGTGAGTGTCGACGTCATCGACCTCGCCGACATCCCGATTCCCGGCGCGAACTTCGCCTCCCGGATCGGTGCCGCCGACGCCTTCGTTGTCATCACCCCCGAGTACAACCACGGCTACCCTGGACCGTTGAAGAACGCGATCGACTCGGTCGGTCGGGAATGGCATGCCAAGCCGGTCGGATTCGTCTCCTACGGCGGTCTGTCCGGCGGACTTCGTGCGTCGAGCAGCTTCGCGTCGTGTTCGCCGAACTCCACACGGTCACCATCAGGGAGACGGTGAGCTTCCACGGGGCACGGGGACGGTTCGATGAGCATGGGGCACCCCACGCGGCCGATGTGGTCAATGCGGCCGCTGGAGTACTTCTGGACCAGCTGGCATGGTGGGCGCACGCACTCCGGGACGCGAGGGCGGCTCGCACCTACGGGCAACCCATCGGAAGTCGGGAGCTGTGAAGGTTCTGTTCGTGCACGGAGCGCTGGTCGGCGATGGCCAGTGGTGGTGGCACCGGATGGTCGAGCCCCTGGCGCGCAGAGGCCTGTCCACCGGGACAGTCTTTCTTCCCAGCTGCGAAGGAGCACCCGGCGACCTCGGGGACATGTATGCAGACGCCGCGGCCGTCTCCGAAGCGGTGTCCGCAGCGGGCGAACCGGTGATCCTGTGCGGGCATTCCTACGGCGGCACCGTGATCACCGAGGCTGGGGCAGCGGATCCACGGGTGCAACACCTGGTCTACATCACATCGGCTCTGCCGGAGCTGGGTCAGTCACTCGCGGATGCCGCCGGCAGCGGCCCGGTGCCGTGGGTGCACCCACAACCGGATGGCACCGCAATCCTGCACTCCGAGCGGTTGCGACAGCTATTCTTCGCCGACTGTGACGACGAGACGTTCGCCGAAGCGCTCACCCGAGCCCGCCCACAGTCCTTGACGGCATTCGGTCAGCCGGTGCGTCGGGTGGCCTGGCGTGAGATTCCGCCGACCTTCGTGGTCTGTACCGAAGATCGTGCGATACCCGCGGCCGCGCAGCATGCGCTTGCGGCAAAGGCCGGCCGAGTCGTCGAACTGGACTGCGGACACCATCCGTTCCTGTCCCGGCGAGAGAGATTGGCACAGATCATCGTTGACTCGGCGAGCGCGCCGCGCTGAAACCTCGCCCCAGCGTGGCAGCTCAGCTCTGCGGCGGGACCTTGACAACGCCGATCAGGTGCCCTTCGGGGTCGTGGAACAGACCGATCTCGACGTCCTCCATGACCTTCTCCGGGCCCATCATCCGCGACCCGCCGAGGCTCTCCGCCTTGGCCAGGGCGGCCTCAACATCGGGGACCCCGACGTAGAAGGTCACGTGACCCGGATAGCCCTCCGGGGCCACTCCGATGCCACCACCGATGCCGGTGCCGGCGGCGACCGTGCCGTAGTTCAGCGGGTTGTCGGTGTTGATCGTCCACCCGAAGAGGTCGGAGTAAAAGGACCGCAATCCAGCGCCGTCCTTACCGATGACCTCGAAGTGCACTACCGGCTGTCCCATGGAACTTCCTTCCCGCGCCGGGGTCCGGCGCTTTGCGATCTGCACTCGCCACTGTCCTAGACGCCGCGGTGCACGAAAACTCATCGTTTGCGGCCCCTGAGCGTCGACCGGTCGAGCGTGACATCAGCCCGCGACGTTGGAGCACGCCGCCCGGGCCGCAACCTGACAAGCCGCTGTGTGACGGGCAACGTTTGCTGGCCCGCACTGGACGTCGCACCGATCATGTTCGATGCTCACGGCGTGACTTCATCACAAGAGCGCCATGGTGTCCGGGTCGGCGTCCCACGGGAATCGCGAGAGGGTGAGCGCCGCGTCGCCCTGGTCCCCAAGATGGTCGAGAAGCTGGTCGGCCGGAGCATGCAGGTCGCCGTCGAGCCCGGTGCCGGGGTGGGCGCGCTGATGCCCGACGAGATGTTCATTGAGGCCGGCGCGACCATCGACGACCCGTATGACACCGACGTCCTGGTCAAGGTGGCACCGCCGACCGATGAGGAGATCGGCCGGCTGCGTCGCGGATCGGTGCTGATCGGATTCCTGGCCCCGCGCTCGGACCCGGAGATCGTCACGAAACTCCGGGAGGCGGGGGTGACCGGCTTCGCGATGGAGTCGATCCCACGGATCTCCCGCGCACAGTCGATGGATGCGCTGTCTTCGCAGGCCAACGTCGCCGGGTACAAGGCGGTGCTCAAGGCGGCCGACCTGTCCACCCGGTTTTTCCCGATGCTCACCACTGCCGCCGGGACCGTCAAGCCGGCCACTGCGCTGGTGCTGGGCGTGGGGGTGGCTGGGCTGCAGGCGCTGGCCACGGCCAAGCGTCTGGGGGCCAGAACCACCGGGTACGACGTCCGGCCCGAGGTTGCCGACCAGGTGCGCTCGCTGGGCGCGAAATGGCTCGACCTCGGTATTGAGGCGGCCGGTGAGGGCGGCTACGCCCGCGAGCTGACCGAGGACGAGCGAGCCGAGCAGAAGCAGCGCCTGACCGAGGCCATCAGCGGTTTCGACATCGTGATCACAACCGCGTTGGTGCCCGGGCGTAAGGCTCCCATCCTGGTCACCGCCGAGGCGGTGAAAGGGATGCGGCCGGGCAGCGTGATCGTCGACCTGGCCGGGGAGACCGGCGGCAACTGCGAGCTCACCGAACCGGGCGAAGTCGTGGTGCGCCACGATGTGACGATCGCCTCGCCGTTGAACCTGCCGGCCACGATGCCCGAGCACGCCAGCGAGTTGTACGCCCGCAACGTGACGTCGCTGCTGGAGTTGATGGTGGACGATCAGGGCCGGCTGGTACCAGACTCCGATGACGAGGTGTTGGTGCGCTCCTGCATCACCCGGGAAGGGGACGACCGCTAATGCTGCTCGCCAACCTGGCGATCCTCGTGCTGGCCGGATTCGTCGGCTTCGCGGTGATCTCCAAGGTGCCGAACACCCTGCACACCCCGCTGATGTCGGGCACCAATGCCATTCACGGCATCGTGCTGCTGGGTGGCATCGTGGTGCTCGGGCTGGGTCATGACCTGACGGTCTTCGACAAGCTGCTGGCCGTGGTGGCGATTGCGTTCGGCACCATCAACGTGGTCGGTGGATTCCTGGTCACCGACCGGATGCTCGGCATGTTCAAAGGCAAACAACCGGCCAGAACAGCTGCCAACGCGCAGGTCGGCGAGCGACGATGACGACTCTAGTCGCGGTGCTCTACATCGTCGCCTTTTCGCTGTTCATCTACGGCTTGATGGGTCTGACCGGGCCCCGAACCGCCGTGCGCGGCAACCTGATCGCGGCGGCCGGGATGGCCGTCGCGGTGCTGGCGACCGTGCTCATCCCCGGCGTGAGCAACTGGGTGCTCATCGTGCTGGGGGTGGTGATCGGAACCGTGCTCGGCGTGCCGGCCGCCAGGCAGGTAAAGATGACCGCGATGCCGCAGATGGTGGCGCTGTTCAACGGCGTCGGCGGCGGGGCGGTCGCGCTGATCGCCTGGGTGGAGTTCAACACCACCGCCGGGTTCACCGAGGAGCCCGCCTACGTGATGGTCGCCTCGCTGTTCGGCGCGATCGTCGGTTCGGTGTCGTTCTGGGGCTCGCTGGTGGCCTTCGGCAAGTTGCAGGAACTCATCCCCGGCCGGCCGATCAGCCTGGGTAAGCCACAGCAACTGGTCAACGTGCTGGTGCTGCTCGCGGCACTGGCCTGCGCGGTCGCGATCGGCTTCGGCAACGACGCTCAACTGCTGATCATCGGGACGCTAGCGTTCGCCGCGGCGTTGGGGCTGCTGGTCGTGCTACCGATCGGCGGTGCCGACATGCCGGTGGTGATCTCGCTGCTCAACGCCTTCACCGGCCTCTCGGCCGCTGCCGCGGGGTTCGCTCTCGACAACGTCTCTCTGATCGTCGCCGGGACGCTGGTCGGCTCCTCGGGAACGATTCTCACCCTGGAGA
>JALZCN010000152.1 GCA_030863045.1 Actinomycetota bacterium
GGAGAGCGCCGGCTGGGGTCGGCGACGACCGCGTCGACCAGTCCGTAACCGCGCGCCTCCTCGGCCGTCAGTATGCGGTTCGCCCGCATGTCGGCGGCCAGAGCATCAACTGAGCGATGGCACGCCAGGGCGATACGTTGCTGCAAGAGCCGTAGCCGACGCCCATGGTGTTGCGTATAGGTCACTACATCTTGCGCGTGACCGATGTGCTGGGCGCGCGGCTCACGTAGGTGCAGAGTTGCATGTGGCCCTGCCGTGCGGTGGTCCGCGACGGCTAGCATTGCGACCGCAGCGCCGCTGAGTTGGCCGAGGCACGTGGCATGAACGTGCACGCCCATGAGATCGAGGGTGTCAAGGAGTGTTATGGCCACATCCAGGTCGGCGTCGACATCGCACAGTTGAAGTTGAACTGGGTCGTCGCCGGAGGCGTCAAGCAGGGCGAGCGACGCCGCGGCACGGTTGGCGGCGGCTGAGTCGAGCCGACCTGCCAGAGCCACCATCCGCCGGTCGAGCAGACGCTCAGCCAGCCAATCCTGGCCCGTCTCAACGACCATCGACTGCGATGGTGTGATTGGCCGCGGCAAAGGCGAACAGTGAGCCGGCTGCCACGGAGTGCGGGGTGGTTCGCGGGGCGGCGGCTGTGGCAGCGGCCAAGCGGTGTTCATAGGGCCTCCTCGTGCGATCGAACCTGCCAGTCGACCGTCTGACCCAACGCCGCCGCGTAGCGCTCCAGCGTGGACATGCGGACATCGCCGTCGCCCCGCTCCAAACGTGCCACGGCCGACTGCGAGGTGCCCATGTAAGCGGCGACCTCGGTCTGGCTGAGGCCACCTTCCTTTCGGACTTTGACGAGCTCATTGATGAGCGCCCGGCGGCGGTCAAGCATTCCCTGCAAACCGGGGAAGGCTGTGCGACGCGGTGACGGCATAGCGAATATGCTATCTCGCGCGCGCTATGTTTACGCAACAGATCAGCCGGATTAGCTACTGCGGCTGGCCGCGACCGCGATCCAGCAGCGGATCCCGCTATCCGGTGATCGGTTGGCCGAAGCGGACGACGAGGTGGACACGTTGTGCCGTCACCTGTTCAGCATCCTGTTCGCCGAAGACTGGTCCACGGCGTGGAACCAGCAGTCGATGCCGCCCTCATCGGTCGCTACTACGAGCGCTTCGCTGACCACGCAGTGGCCATCGCAAGGCAGGCTGGCTACTTGTCCACCGATCGGATATCGGAGCCGGATGCCCCTAAGCTGACGTCCAGTGGGCAATCCCTCGCCCACCATGAAGACCCCTCCACCGACAGCCAACAGATCGCAGCCACACCCTCATCCCGCCCCAACGACCCAACCACAGGCTGGAGCCGGATCAGCTGATCACTACTCTCTACCACAAACCAGATCACGAAACGTCAATCAGCCCTATTCCGCCCAGCACCGCCACCTCGAACAGGAGAGGGAACGGGCTGGCCCGCCGTGGCTACCGGGTGCTGGCCGTCGCCGAGCACACCGCCTCCGAGCGCCCCCACCTCGACGAGTCTCGGCTGCGGGAACTGCGGGCTAGGGCGAGCGCGAGGGCGTACACCTGGAACTGCTGATGAATTCTGTAACAGCGCGTGGACAGCACAACTGGTGGGAGTGATCCTGGCACCATGGCCACTGAGGGCCGCAGCTTCCGGTCTCGCCTCAGACTCCACATCAGGGGAATCGCCCGGGCGACGTGGAAGCAACTCATCGGCGATCATGCTCAACACCCTCGGGTCAGACAACAGACCTGCCGCGGCGAGGTGGACAGCTTGATCGGGGACCTGGCCTCGACCGTCCGGCTGGCCGGGCAGCTGATGACCAACGCCTCGGTCGCACTCCACCAGGCCGACTTAAAATTTGCCGAGTTGGTCATCTCTGACGCAGACGAGATGAAGGCGCGGTGCCAGCACGCAGACCGGCGCTGCCTCAACCTACTCGTCTCGCCAGCATTGGTAACCACGGACCTGCGAATGGTCGTCGTGGCCATGCGGGTGGTAAAAGACCTGCAGAGGATGTGCAA
>JALZCN010000170.1 GCA_030863045.1 Actinomycetota bacterium
CGGCGGCACCGGGTCGGCGGCCCGCCGCGCCGCCCTGCTGGCGAATTTGTTCGGCTCGGCCACCGCCGACGAACAGCACTTCCTGCGCCGGTTGCTCATCGGAGAGCTGCGCCAGGGTGCCCTGGAGGGGGTGCTCACCGAGGCGGTGGCAATGGCCGCGGCGGTGCCCGCCGAGCAGGCGCGCCGGGCGCTGATGCTGTCCGGCCGGCTTCCGGTTACTGCCCGGGCGGCACTGTCCGGCGGCGCCGAGGCACTGGCTGCCTTCCGGCTCGAGGTCGGCAGGGGTGTCCGCCCGATGCTGGCCTCGCCGGCCGTGAGCCTGGACGACGCGCTCGCCGAGCTGGGCTCCGGCAGCGGCGTTACTGTCGAGTACAAGCTGGACGGCGCGCGTATCCAGCTGCACCGCGATGGCGACCAGATTCGGGTGTTCACGCGCAGCCTGCGCGACATCACCGACAAGGTGCCCGACCTGGTCGAGCTGGCGCGGACGCTGCCCTGCCGCTCCACCGTGCTGGACGGCGAATCGCTGGCACTGACCGATGAGGGCTGGCCCCGCCCGTTCCAGGAGACCATGAGCAACACCAGCGCCGGCTTACTGCGACCGCGGTTCTTCGACTGCCTGCATCTGGACGGGCTCGACCTGCTCGACGCGCCGCTGCATGAGCGTCTCAGCGCACTCGCGCAGGTCGCGGCCCCGCACCGGATGCCAGGCGTGCTCACGCCCGATGGCGAGCAGGCCGCCGCGCTGCTGGACGAGGCACTGGCCGCCGGGCACGAGGGCGTGATGGTCAAGTCGCTGGACGCGCCCTACGCCGCCGGCCGGCGGGGTCGGGCCTGGCAGAAGGTCAAGCCCGCACACACCCTGGACCTGGTGGTGCTCGCCGCCGAGTGGGGGTACGGCCGGCGCACCGGAATGCTGTCGAACATCCACCTCGGGGCGCGCGATCCGGACGGCGGGCCGCCGGTGATGGTCGGCAAGACGTTCAAGGGGATGACCGACGCGCTGCTGTCCTGGCAGACCGAGCAGTTCTCGGCCCGGGCGCTACGGCAGGACGGGCACGTGGTGTACCTGGCGCCGGAGTTCGTGGTGGAGATCGAGCTGGACGGGGTGCAGGCCAGCATCCGTTACCCCGGTGGGGTCGCGCTGCGCTTCGCCCGGGTGCAGCGTTACCGGCCGGACAAGACGCCGGCCGACGCGGACACCATCGACGCGGTGCGCGCCCTGCTGCCTCACTAGGACGCCGAGGTGTCCGCGCTCAACTGGCCTCCCCGAGGGCAAGCGCAGGCGAGGCACACAGGCACTTCTGGAGCATCTGTCCTCTTTCGAGGGACGGACCTGGCAGGAACGCTGGGATGCCAGCGGTCTGGACTCCGGTGATCACCCCGTGCACGAACTCGGCCAGGACACGTACCACGGTTACAACCTGACGCACGGGTTGAAGGCGCTGCTGTGTCTGCGAGCCATCAAGCCGCCGGTCAGTGGATTTCGGGCCAACAAGTTCAACCAGTACCCGTATGCCTTCCAGCAGGCGCTGGAACGATCCGTTGTTGGACAAGTTCTTCGAGGCGACGCAGCGTTCGCGCGCATCGCAGAAGCACCAGTACCGCGCACTGTTCGACGTGTGCTGCGCACTGACGACCCAGGGCATCGCAGCGGCGGCGGATCAACGAGCGGACGGCCGTTCGGGCGATCGCGACTGGGTTAGGCCGCTCATCCTCGACGGTCAGCCGCGAGGTCAGGCATAACGGCGGGCGCGGGGATTATCGGGCGGCGTGGTCGCGAGCACAGCGTTCGGAGCCGACGAAGCTCTCGCGGCTACCAGGGTTGGCCGCGATGGTGGAGGAGAAGCTGGAACAGCGGTGGTCGCCACCGCAGATCTTGGTATGGCGGGAAGCCTGGCCGTGGGCGCCCGCGACGCCGGAAAGGAGAGTGCCTACTCCTTTCACTCTCAACATACAGCGCACTGGGGGACTTGCGGCAAGACCCGGGTCGTGCCGCAGAATCGCCGGCCGAGGCCAGAACCTGCGGAAATGGGAGTCGCGAAGTGCGTGTGTTGTTGTGGACGTATGGGTCGCGCGGGGACGTCGAAACCGATGGGGGGACTCGCGGTGCGGTTGCGGGCACTCGGCGCGGAGGTGCGGATGTGCGCGCCACCGGACGAGGACTTCGCGCAGCGGCTGGCCAGTGTCGGCGTGCCGATGGTGCCCTTCGGCCAGTCGGCGAGCGCGCTGACGACCGGGGCGCGCGGTGTTCACCGAGATCGTCACGTATGTGCTCACCGAACGGGCGATAGCCCGGATCGGCCGGGGCTGCTGACCCGGGCGGGACCGGGAAGCATGGGAGCAGCTGCGGGCGGACCTGCTCAAGGAGCTCGCGGACGACGACAAGTTCACCGCCGCGCTCGACGAACTCTGGCCGATACTGACGCCGGAAACACTGTTGGCGCCCCTGTACACGTCCCCCGAACGGCTGCGAGCGGCAGGCGCCGACCAGGCGCTGTTGCGCCCCGACGGCGACGCCTGGACGGTGTCGGACGTTCCGCTGCTCGACGAACTGGTCGACCTGCTGGGTCGCGACAAGTCGGCCGACCAGGCCGCCGAGCAGGAACGGTAGGCCGAGGCCGAGTACGCCGCAGGCGTGCTGGACATCCTCAAGATGGACCGCCAGGACCTGATGGACGACGAGGACCATCTGCTCGCCCAGGACCTGCTCTACGCCGAGGACCTGGCGGATCGCTTCGTCGAGCGCGACACCCGTGAACTCGCCGAACGCGCCGCTCCGG
>JALZCN010000185.1 GCA_030863045.1 Actinomycetota bacterium
AGTTCCAGGTAGCCCAGCCGGCTGCGCACACCGTCCAGATCACCTACACCGTCACCGTTCGCGTCGGCGAAGGAGCGGATATAGACCTGGTAAACCGCGGCATCGCGCCACCAGTCATCGTGTTTGGAGACTGGGTGGCTACGGTTGGCTGCCCGTCGCATGATCAAGTTAACGAGTTCTGCAGGCTGTTCGCGGCCATCTGCAGGTAGTCCCAGAGCACGGCCCGGTGCGCTTCGTCGAGGTCTGCCTCGTCCACCGCGATGCGCATGCAGCGCAGCCAGGCATCGCGTTCGGCGGGGCCGATCCGGAACGGGACATGCCGCATCCGCAGGCGCGGGTGCCCGCGCAGCGTGGAGTAGGTGTGCGGCCCACCCCAGTACTGCATGAGGAACAGCCGCAGATGCTCCTCAGCGGGACCGAGATCCTCATCCGGGTAGAGCGGGCGCAGCACCTCGTCCTGCGCCACCAGCTCATAGAAGCGGCCGACGATCCGACGAAACGTTTGCTCGCCGCCGACTGCCTCGTAGAAGTTTTCCGGTGTGGCCACCTGTTCATACTGCCCTGCCGGGACCATGACGGAAAAAGGGCTTCAGGACGGCGGGGCGATAAGTCCGGCCGGCGTGGGCGGTGGGACTCCGGCCTCGGCGAAGGCCGCCTTGATGCCGGCAAGTAGCGCGCGCTGCACCGCCCACTGCCGTCCGGGCTGCACCTTGGTTGTGATCCGCAGGGTCACGCCGTCCGGGCGGATCGACTCGACCCCGAGCACCTCCGGTGGTTCAAGTACATCGGGGGCCAGTGTGCTGCCCTCGACAGTGAGCTCAGCTGCGGTGCGGCTGGCGAGCTCGGTGGCTGCCGGGAGGTCCGCTTGATGCCCGATCGGCAAGTCGACGACAGCCACGGAGTAGCCCTGACTGGCATTGCCGACCCGCAGCACCTCCCCATTGCGGACGTACCACACGGTGCCGTTGACGTCGCGCAGGGTGGTCACCCGTAGACCCACCGCTTCCACGGTGCCGCTGGCTTCACCGAGATCGACCACGTCACCGACGCCGTACTGGTCCTCGATCATCATAAACATCCCGGACAGAAAGTCCTTGACCAGGTTCTGCGCACCGAAGCCCAGCGCGATGCCCAGGATGCCGGCCGAGGCGATGATCGGTCCGAGGTTGATCCCGAGTTCACCCACGATGAGGGTGACGGCGACCCCGCCGACGACCAGCGTGGTGGCCGATCGCAGCACCGAACCAATCGTGCGGGCGCGCTGCGATCGCCGTTGCCACAGCAGCGGGGTTCCCCGCCAGGACTCCGGGGCACGCTCGCGCAACGGCCGCAGCAACCCGGATGGCGGTCCCTCAGCAGTCGCGTGGGTCAACCGGTTGATCGCCCGGTGCGCCATCAGCCGGATCACTACTGCGAGTACGACGATCAGCAGGATTCGCAGCCCGGTCCCGACCACAGCATCGGCGTATCGGGCCAGCATGTCGTTGCTCGTGAGGCGGTAGACACGCTCGCACCATGAACCCTCGTCTTGCGTGCAGTCGGGCGCGGCTAACAGCTGGGTGATCATTGGTTCGGTCACCGGCCGACTGTATCTGCGCTATCTGCGAGCCACGGTTGGAGCAATGCATGTGGCCGGCTGGACCCTGACCACCGACACGCGGCACACATCAGACACGTGCGTGAAAGCCGTCTTCTGTGGTGGACTAAGGCCGCGCATGCCGGAGGTGGTCGCGTGCACGACCGACAACCCAGCCCGGAGGGTCACCCAGCGGGGGCGGACCTGCAAACCGCCTCGTGCTCAGGAACCTCAACCGGGCTTCTCGAAACCACTGTCGTCGTCGCGGACCGGATCCGCGCGACGGGTGCACCGGCGTGGGGACGTCGACGGGTACTGCTGCTCAACGCAAGTTTCGAGCCGCTCACTGCGCTGCCGTTGCGGCGCGCCATCGTCTTGGTGGTGTGTGGCAAGGCTGACGTGGTGCACGGCGATGCCGCGGGCCTGGTGCTGCACTCCGCTACGGTCAGCGTGCTGGCTCCCTCGGTGATCAAACTATGCACGTTCGTGCGGGTGCCCTACCGCGCGCGGGTTCCGATGACCCGGGCGGCGCTGATGCACCGGGACCGCTATCGCTGCGGCTACTGCGGAGCCCGCGCAGAGACCATCGACCACGTGGTCCCGCGCAGCCGCGGCGGTGACCATTGCTGGGAGAACTGCGTGGCCTGCTGTGCCCGCTGCAATCACCGCAAGGCAGACCGGCTGATCAGTGAGCTGGGCTGGACGTTGCGGGTGATGCCGCGCCCTCCGCGCGGGCAGCACTGGCGACTGCTGGCCACGGTGCACGACGCCGACCCACAGTGGTTGCCCTACCTGGGCGAGGCCGCCTGACGTTGGGGGCTCTTCACGAGCCCCCAACCCCATCGGGAGCTGCTTCAACCGTTACCAACGCCATGCCGTGGCCGCCCGTCCACTCACCGTAGGGTGGGGTTCGTGGCCGATCTGTACGAGTTGACCGCCCTGGAGCAGGCTGCGGCGGTACGAGGGCGTGAGGTGAGCCCGAGTGAGCTCATCGAGCACCACCTGCGGCGAGTGGAGGGGATGCAAAGCCGGCTGGGCGCCTTTGTCACCATCACGGCCGACCGTGCGATGGAGGCGGCCCACAGCGCCGATCTGTTGGCGAGCCGGAATGATCCGTCGGGTCTTCCCGCGCTGTTCGGCGTCCCGACCGCGATCAAGGACCTCAACGCGACCGCTGGCGTGCCCACCACCTTCGGGTCCGCGGTCTACGCTCAGTACCTCCCGTCGGTGGATGACGATGTGGTGCGGCTGCTGGCCGACGCCGGAACGATCAGCCTGGGCAAGACCAGCACCCCTGAGTTCGGGCTGACCTGCTACACCGAACCGGCTGGCTTGCCTCCTGCGGTGACCCCATGGGACACTAGCCGGCTGGCCAGCGGCTCCTCCGGTGGAGCCGCTGCCGCGGTGGCCGCTGGGTTGGTGCCGTTCGCGCAGGCTAGTGACGGCGGAGGCTCCATTCGCGGGCCCGCGGCGGCGTGCGGGGTGGTGGGTCTCAAGACCAGTCGCGGGCGGGTGTCCCGCGGCCCGCTGGCCGGTGATGTGACGTTTCTCTCAGTCCTCGGGCCGTTGGCCCGTACCGTCGAAGACGCTGCTGCTGTGCTCGACGCGATGGCGGTGCCGTGCCCTGCTGAGCCGGTGATCGCGCCGCCGCTGCCGTCAGGGCGCAGCTTCCTCGAATACGCCCGCCGCGAGCCCAGCCGGCTACGGATCGGGCGATACGCCGATTCGCCGCTGCCCGGAGTCAAATTGGCTGCGGAATGCCGGCAGGCCTGGGAGGATGTCGCAACCCTGCTGGTCGAGCTGGGTCATGACGTGGTGGACACCACCTCGCCGTATGACCCTGAGATGCTAGTGCCTGCCTTTGAGATGCTC
>JALZCN010000219.1 GCA_030863045.1 Actinomycetota bacterium
GACAAGTTGGCCGGTTTGGACGTGGTCCGCGACGTGGTGAGCGTCATGCGGGTGGAGGGTGAGGTCACGTGAGGCTGCAGCTGGCGGCCGGTCGCCCCTGGCCCGGGGTGATTGAGGCCTACCCGGACCGGATCCCGGTCTGCGCGGGCTGCCGGGTAGTGACCCTGCAGGAGGGCGGTACCCCGCTGCTGCCCGCTTCCGCGCTGTCTCAGCGCACCGGCTGCAGCGTGCTGCTCAAGGTCGAAGGCGCCAACCCCACCGGCTCCTTCAAGGACCGCGGGATGACGCTGGCGGTGACCGACGCGCTAGCCCGCGGCGCGCAGGCAGTGTTGTGCGCCTCCACCGGCAACACCGCCGCCTCAGCTGCTGCGTACGCGGCGCGAGCCGGGCTTCCCTGCGCGGTGGTGGTGCCTCAGGGCAAGATCGCACTGGGCAAGCTCGCGCAGGCCACTGCGTACGGTGCACGGATCCTGGCGGTGGACGGCAACTTCGACGACTGCCTGGAGCTAGTCCGAAAGACTGCCGCGGACTACCCGGTGACCGCGCTGGTGAACTCGGTGAACCCGGTGCGGCTGCAAGGGCAGAAAAGCGCTGCTTTCGAGATCTGCGACGTGCTGGGCCGGGCCCCGGACGTGCACTGCCTGCCGGTCGGCAACGCCGGCAACATCACCGCCTACTGGATGGGTTACACCGAGTACCACGCTGATGCAGTGGTGGGGAGCCGACCACGGATGTTCGGTTTCCAGGCGGCCGGCGCGGCGCCACTGGTGCACGGTGTGCCGGTGCGGGAGCCGGACACCATCGCCACGGCCATCCGGGTCGGCAGCCCGGCGTCCTGGGACGCGGCGATGCGCGCCCGAGATGAGTCCGGAGGGCTGTTCGAGGCGGTCACTGACCAGCAGATTCTCTTTGCCTACCGGTTGCTGGCCGGGCAGGAAGGAGTGTTCGTCGAACCGGCCTCGGCCGCCTCGGTGGCCGGGATGCTGCTGGTAGTCGACGACGGTCGGCTGCCGCCCGGTTCGCTGGTGGTCTGCACGGTCACCGGGCATGGGCTCAAAGACCCCGACACAGCGCTGCGTGGAGTTCCGGTCCCCGAACTCACCCCGATCAACCCGGCCGCGGTGGCCGCTGCGCTGGATCTGTCGTGACCACCACGGTGCACGTGCGGGTGCCGGCGTCCACGGCCAATCTCGGACCGGGCTTCGATGCGCTAGGGTTAGCGCTGGCGTTGTATGACGAGGTCGAGGTGACCCCGGTGGCGTCCGGTCTGCGGGTCGAGGTCCACGGCGAGGGCGCCGGGCAGGTGCCCACTGACGAAAACAACCTGGTGGTGCGCGCGTTACGGGCGGCGTGCGCCCGGTGCGGCTGCCGGCCCGACGGTCTGGTGCTGCGCTGTCACAACAACATTCCGCACTCCCGGGGGATGGGCTCATCAGCCGCGGCCGCCGTCGCCGGCGTGCTGGCCGGTTACGCGCTGGCTGGAATGAAGGCCGACCATGCGGCGTTGGACCTAGCGGCAGGCTTCGACGGGCATGCCGACAACGTCGGCGCCAGCCTGCTGGGCGGCCTGGCAGTGTGCTGGAAGGACGATCAATCATTCCGGGCCGTCCGGCTGGAGCCTCATCCGGATTTGACGCCCGTAGTGCTGATACCCGACATGACCTCGGCCACCGAGGTCACTCGAGGGCTGCTGCCCGCCGAGGTTCCGCACATCGACGCTGCATTCAACGCCGGACGCGCTGCGTTGCTCGTTCACGCGTTAACCACTGCACCGTCGCTGCTACTGGTTGCCACCGAGGATCGGCTACACCAGCCTTACCGGCGCACCGCCTACCCCGCGACGGCACGATTGGTGAAGGCGTTGCGTTCGGCCGGGGTGCCCGCCGCAGTATCCGGCGCCGGGCCGTCCGTGCTCGCGTTGCCGGCCGGCGGCGAGTTGCCGCCGATGGTGGACACCGCCGGCTTCACCCAGCATCGGCTCGGCATCGCCCGCGAAGGCGCCGCCGTCCAGCGAGGTGATCCACCCATCGGCGAGCCCGTTGTTGCCGCAGTGGCGCCGGACCGATAGGCTCGGTGGTGTTCAGACACCGTGTGCACGGGCGCCGGTGCCGAGTTCGGGGCCCTCTCACCCGGACAATTAATCTCCCGTTCTCCGGTTGAAGTGGTAGCGGGAAGGCTGGCACCCACACCCTTGCCACAGCTGGACATGTCCCGTGCCGGTCGGCTCGACACCGATCTTTGGGGTACGCGAGCCTCCCGTACCGGACCAGGCGCCGTCCGCATACCGCCGGATGGCGAACAGGCTGACCTGAGCTGAGTCTTGGGTTGGTTAGGAAGGACCTGTGTGAGCGATATCAACTTGTTGGGCAGCGATGTTCCTGCTGCGGCATCTTCGGACCAGCACTCGGCCGACAAGGCCGAAACTGCTGTGCCGTCTTCGGACAATGGGACGGCACCGCCGCGTCGCCGGGCCGGCCTGTCCGGAATGGTGATGGCGGACTTGCGCAAGCTGGCCGGTCAGCTAGGGATCCCCGGCATCGCCGGTATGCGCAAGAATGATTTGATCTCCGCGATCAAGGAGCGCCAGAGCAACGTCCGTGGGCAGCGGTCTGCCGCCACTGAGCCGCCGGCCTCGGAAGGGCAGCTCCCGATCGAGGGCTCCGCAACTACAACAGGCGCCCAGCCGGCGTCTGCGCCAGAGGCCCAAGCCAGCGCGCCGGCTGTCGAGCAGCAGGTCGCTCCGGCCACCGAGCCGGCTCCCAGCGAGCCCTTGATCCCGAATCAGCAAGATAGAGATCAGCAAGATCGCCCCCAACCCGACCGTGATCCGCAGGAATCGGCCCAGCAAGGCCATGACCAGCAGGAAACGGACATTGACGGGGGTGATCGCTCCCGCAACCGGCGGCGGCGTCCGACCCGCAGCGGTGAAGCGCCCCGTTCCGAGGGAGACCAGACCCTGCCGGGCCAGGGTGCCAGCCAGCAGAGTGGCAGTCAGCAGGGTGCCGGCCAGAACGGCGGCCAGAGCCAAGCCGGTCAGAATGGCCCGCGGGATGAAGACGACGAGGGCGGGCGCCGTCGCGGTCGCCGCTTCCGCGACCGCAACCGCCGCGGCCGCAATGAGCGCGGCGGCGATCGTCGAGACGGCGGCGAGGTGGAAGTCCGCGAAGACGATGTGTTACTTCCGGTCGCGGGGATTCTCGATGTGCTCGACAACTACGCATTCGTCCGCACCTCGGGCTACCTTTCCGGCCCTAATGACGTGTACGTGTCACTGTCGCTGGTCCGTAAACATGGGCTGCGCCGCGGTGATGCGATCACCGGAGCTGTGCGCCAGCCTCGAGAAGGCGAGCAGCAGCGACAGAAGTTCAACCCCCTTGTGCGGGTCGACACCATCAATGGCCTGGACGTCGAGCAGGCCAAACAGCGCCCGGAATTCACCAAACTGACCCCGCTGTACCCTAATGAGCGGTTGCGGTTGGAAACTGATCAGGGACTGATGACCACCAGGGTGATCGATCTGATCATGCCGATCGGGAAGGGCCAGCGGGCGCTGATCGTCTCACCGCCCAAGGCGGGCAAGACGATGATCCTGCAGGCGCTCGCCAACGCGATCACTAAGAACAATCCGGAATGCCACCTCATGGTCGTGCTCGTCGACGAGCGACCCGAGGAGGTCACCGACATGCAGCGCTCGGTGAAAGGCGAGGTCATCGCCTCCACCTTCGACCGCCCACCGTCGGACCACACCACGATCTCCGAGCTGGCCATCGAGCGGGCCAAGAGACTGGTGGAGATGGGTCATGACGTGGTCGTACTGCTGGACTCCATCACCCGGCTGGGCCGGGCGTACAACCTGGCGGCACCGGCATCCGGCCGGATCCTGTCGGGTGGGGTGGACTCCACGGCGCTCTACCCACCGAAGCGCTTCCTCGGTGCGGCCCGCAATATCGAGGACGGTGGATCGCTGACCATCTTCGCCACCGCGCTGGTGGAGACCGGGTCGACGATGGACACCGTGATCTTCGAGGAGTTCAAGGGAACCGGGAACGCCGAGCTCAAGCTCGACCGCAAGATCGCCGACAAGCGGATCTTCCCGGCTATCGACATCAACCCGTCCGGTACCCGTAAGGAGGAGCTGCTGCTGTCGCCCGACGAGCTGGCCATCCACCACAAGCTGCGGCGGGTGTTGTCCGGGCTGGAGTCCCAGCAGGCCATCGACCTGGTGTTGGACCGCCTGCGCAAGACGAGGACCAACATCGAGTTCCTGATGCAGGTATCGAAGTCCGCGGCGGGCAACGGCGCTGACTGACCCGGTTCGCCGGCGCGACGACGTCCGCCCGGGCGGTGGCTGTCCGGGAACTCAACGCCACCGCCCTCGGGTGGCCGGTAGCAGGCCGTGTTCACGACTGGCCGGAACCGATCGGGAACACGGCAGCACAGCTGACGGTTTCATATGCGGCTGGGCCGTCTGGCACACTGTCACGGTTTAGCGCTGCCCGCGCAGTCCGGCCCCGGTTCACCCCGCGCACGCAACTCGGGGACCCGGGGCCATGAGGAAGGGACATCCAATGAAGCAGGGCATCCACCCGGAGTACGTCGAGACGCAGGTCACCTGTGGCTGCGGCAACAGCTTCGTCACTCGCAGTACCAAGCGCGACGGTCAGATCCACGTCGAGGTGTGCTCCAACTGCCACCCCTTCTACACCGGCAAGCAGAAGATTCTGGACACCGGCGGTCGGGTGGCGCGGTTTGAGAAGCGCTACGGCAAGCGGCAGAAGTAAAGCCAGCAGCAGGGCGCCAATGAGTTGGGATCGGTGAGCTGAGCACCGTGGACACCGCGGCAGTCCAGGCGTTGCTGGACCAGCACGCCGAGTTGGAGCGGCGGCTCGCCGATCCCGCACTGCACGCTGACCCTGACGCAGCCCGTAAGTTGGGGCGGCGCTACGGCGAGCTCTCCCGGGTTGTGCGCATCGTGCGGGAGCTGGATACGGCTCGCGGCGATGTTGCGGCCGCTCGCGAGTTGGCCACCGAAGATCCTGCCTTCGCCGTCGAGGCTGACACCCTGGCCGATCGGATCCCACAGCTGGAGACCGAGCTGGCCGATCTGTTGCTGCCCCGGGACCCGCACGACGACTCCGACGTGGTGATGGAGATCAAGTCTGGAGAGGGTGGCGCGGAGTCCGCCCTGTTCGCCGGCGATCTGCTGCGGATGTACCTGCGCTACGCCGAGCGGCACGGTTGGCAAGCCGAAGTGCTCCACTCCACCGAGGCCGAGCTGGGCGGCTACAAGGACGTTACGGTTACCGTGAAGTCATCCCAGTCTGGGGTATGGGAACGGTTGAAGTTCGAGGGCGGGGTGCATCGAGTGCAACGCGTCCCGGTCACCGAGTCGTCCGGGCGCATCCACACCTCCGCAGCCGGCGTGCTGGTCTACCCCGAACCGGATGAGGTCGAAATCGAGATCGAGGACAAGGACCTGCGCATCGACGTCTACCGGTCCTCGGGTCCTGGCGGGCAGAGCGTCAATACCACCGACTCCGCGGTGCGCATCACTCACCTTCCCACCGGCATCGTGGTGTCGTGCCAGAACGAGAAATCGCAGATCCAGAACCGGATCCGGGCCACCGCTGTGCTGCGCGCCCGACTGCAGGCGCTGGCCGAGGAGAAGGCCCAGCGTGAGGCCTCCGAGCAGCGTCGCTCGCAGGTACGCACCGTGGACCGTTCCGAGCGGGTGCGGACCTACAACTTCCCGGAGAACCGGATCTCCGACCACCGGATCAATTACAAGGCCTACAACCTCGATGCGGTGCTCGACGGGGACCTCGACGGGGTACTGGACGCATTGGCCGGCGCTGACCGTGAGCTGCGCCTGCGGAGCGCTGGTGGGTAGGCAACCGCTGCGCCTGGCGGTACTCGAAGCCGAACGGATCCTCACCGATGCCGGCGTGACGTCCCCGCGGGTGGATGCCGAACTACTTGCGGCACACGTGGTCGGCGTTCCGCGGGGGCGGCTACCGATGGTGCCGCTGGTCGATTCGCCCGTGGTTGACGAGTTGCGCACGCTGGTGTTCCGGCGCGCCAAGCGGGTACCGCTGCAACACCTCACCGGAACGGCTGCGATGGGCGCCATCGACGTGGCGGTAGGCCCCGGTGTGTTCGTCCCGCGCCCAGAGACCGAGGTGCTACTGGCCTGGGGTCTGGCCGCGCTGGAGGGCGTAGCGCAGCCGCTGGTGATCGACCTCTGCACGGGATCGGGTGCGCTGGCGCTGGCGGTGGCACACGCCAGGCCCGATGCCAAGGTCCATGCCGTAGAACGGGACCCGGTGGCTCTGAGCTGGGCGCGGCGCAACGCCGACATGAGGGTCGCCGCGGGGGACACGCCGGTGGCGCTGTATGCCGGTGACGTTGCTGATCCCAGTCTGCTCGTCGTACTGGATGGGATGGCGGACTTGGTGTTGTGCAACCCGCCCTATGTTCCGGTAGGTGCGCTGCTGCCGCCCGAGGTGGCCTTCCATGACCCGCCCGCTGCCGTCTTCGCGGGTGAAGACGGTCTGGCGGTCATCAGTGACGTAGTGCGTACCGGAACCCGGTTACTTCGCGAGGGTGGGTGCATCGCCATCGAGCACGACGACTCGCACGCGGTCGCCGTCCCCGCGCTGCTGGCCGCGCGGCGGGTGCTTACCGACGTGGCCGACCACGTCGACCTCGCTGGGCGCCCCCGGTTCGCCACCGCGCGGCGCGGGACACTGATCGTCAGCCCAGAGCGGTTGCCTCGTCCAGCTCCCTGAGAGTGTCCAGGGTGACAACGGTCACCGCGTCCATGCCCAGCGCGTTGGGGTGTACCGGAAAGGCCGGGCTGGTCGGGGCGGTGCCCTCCACCCACTTGACGCTCGGCAGCTGGCAAGCGTCGTGGCCCAGCGAGCCCGCATAGGTGTCGACGAATACCGCGCCGTGGTCGCCTGCCTGGTCGGCCAGCATGGCGGTGAGCCGCTGCTGCAGACCGTCCAGGTACGGCACGTCACCGCGGGCGATGGGGAAGACCGGATAGCACCCGACGGCGGGCGGCAAGATCCGCAGGTAGCCCACCAGCAGTACGGTCGCTCGCGGCGATCGCTCCCGGATGCCCCTCAAGACCTCAGCCACTTTCGGTGCTGCGGTGGCGATGCGTTGCGCGTAAATATCGGTGCCACTGGCGGTGGCCCGTCGCTCACACGGATTGCTTAGCGGGTTGATGGCGCCGAGCCGGGCGCAGGTGTGGAAGATGTCGGAGAATCCGATGTCGTTGCCACCGATGGATAGCGTGACGAGGTCAGTGTCCGGGCGCAGGGCGTCAAACTGCGGCGGGTTGGTGCCCAGCGGTACCTGCTGGGCAACCGTCATATTGTCTGTCCTCGCGCCGCTGCAACTCACGTCGGTGACGTCGCCGACGCGCAGTGCCGTGGCAAGCAGTGCCGGGTAGTTGCGGGTGGAGCGCTGGCAGCCGATCGGATTGGGTTGCAGCAGCGGGATTCCCGGACCCGCTGCATAGGAGTCACCGAGCGCTACGTAGTGCCCCGGTGAACGGGACACTTGAGCTGTTCCGCCGGCGGGCAGCGCCAGCACGGGCAGCACGGCAACTGCGATAGCCAGGACGAAAAGGCGATATACGGACAAATGAGCCTCCGGCGGCTGACCGAGACGGATCGTGCCTTCGGCGATCCCCGTCTGTCAATGCCCTGCCACGCATAGCGCAGCGAGGCGTCGTAGTCTGCCGCTCAATGAGCACTGTCTACGACTGCGCGGTGCCGGACGGCCGCCGTGCCGGTCTGGCCGCCGCCGCGGGCGCGGTCCGGACGGGCCGGCTCGTGGTGCTGCCCACAGACACTGTCTACGGGCTGGGCTGCGACGCATTCTCCAGCACAGCGGTGCAGGGACTGCTGGACGCCAAAGGGCGCGGCCGGAACATGCCGTTGCCGGTGCTGGTGGGTTCCTGGTCCACTGTGGATGGCCTGGTGCTCGGTGTTCCACCGCAGGCGCGCACGCTGATCGAGGCGTTTTGGCCCGGCGGGCTGTCATTGGTGCTACGTCATGCGCCGTCGCTGAACTGGGACCTGGGCGATACCCGGGGCACCGTCATGCTGCGGATGCCGCTGCACCCGGTTGCCCTCGAACTGCTCCGTGAGGTGGGTCCGATGGCGGTGTCGAGCGCGAATCGCTCCGGCCAGCGGCCGGCGACCACCGTCGAGCAGGCCCGCGAGCAGCTGGCGGAACGGGTAGCGGTCTATCTGGATGGCGGGACCGTTGGCGAGTCGGCCTCTACTATTGTCGACCTCACCGGTGACAAGCCCATGGTGCTCCGCGAGGGTGCAGTGACCGTGGCCGAGGTCAGCGAGGTGCTCGGTCTGACGGTCCAGGTGGCCCACCGAACCTCATGACATCGTTTCGACAGAAATGCGCGGTCGCGGGGAACCGTGGCGGGCACGCCGTGAACTCGACGCTGCCGATGTTATACGCCCTGGTCACGACGGCGGTGTCCAGTTCACGGCGGAAATCGGCAGCCACTCGGCGCGGCTGGTCCTTGGCGAAATAGCGATCAGAGGCTGGCTGAGCGGAACGACAGTGCGGGCTAGCGGCGGCAACGCGTTAGCGCGGGGCTAGCCTGCCCCCCGTGGGACCTGTCCCTTCCGTACTTCCGCTTCGGGAGTTCCTGCTGGTGGGACTCACCACCGCAGTGTTGACCTTCCTGCTCACCGGGATGGTGCGGATGCTGG
>JALZCN010000417.1 GCA_030863045.1 Actinomycetota bacterium
GGGGAGGAGGTGGGGCTGCCCGCGGTGCGGGCCCGTCACCTGCCGCTGCTGGCAGCGATGAGCGGGGGGAGGCTGCCTGATTCACTCTCCGCACCCGGCGAACCCCCTGCGTCCGGAGGCCGCACCGAGGGCCACAGCAACGTCGCCTGAGCGGGTTCGGTGACCACTCACCAGCGGCACACCGGTCTGCACCTAGCCTGGCCGACCGTGCGACCCCCCATGATGGGCCTAGCCGGTGCCCGTCGCCGCGCGATCTTGCTACTGCTCGCGGCGTCAGCACTGTTGTCGGGGTGCGGGGTAACGCCGACCTTTCCGGACCGGGACGCCCGGCCGTTCCAACCCAAGCTGGAGGTCGGATCCGAGCCCGGACCGCCGCTCGAAAGTCCAGGCCCACCCGGAGGACCTGGTCCCGGTCCACCCGGCCCGCCACCGGGCCCACCGCGCGGCTGCACCGACCCCGACCCGCAGGTTGTCGCGACGTGCCTGGAACCAATCGCCGCACTGGTCGTGCTGCCAGGCTCCGCACCGGTGGGTCTGGCAGCAGAGCGCACCACGGGCCGGATTATGCAGGTGCAACGGGAGCGGCCGAACCAAGAAGTGGCCGCCTTGGCCGTGGATCCTGCTGGTGACGGCGGGCTCACCGGGCTAGCCCTCTCCCCCAGCTATGCCGAGGATGAGCTGATCTACGCCTATATCACGACCCCCATCGACAACCGGGTGGTTCGAATCGCTCCGGGCGATCTGCCCAAGCCCGTGCTGTCCGGCATTCCCCGGGGTCCGACCGGCAACGCGGGCGCGCTCGCGGTTGACCGGGACGGGATGCTTTTGGTCGCTACCGGGGACGCCGGTAACCCTGCCGCAGCCGAGGACCCGCAGTCACTGGCCGGCAAGGTGTTACGAATCGACACCTTCGGTCGCGCAGCTCCAACGAACCCGTCTGGGTCCGAGGTTCTGGCCAGCGGGCTGCACGCGCCAGGCGGGCTGTGCATGGACCCACTGACCGACGAGTTGTGGGTCACCGATCGGCAGTCCACTCGCGACGTGTTGCGCCGGGCGCGGCCGGGACTGCCGTTGGGTGTTGCTTCTTGGACCTGGCCGGGAGGCTCAGGTGCTGCCGGGTGCGTGGTCATGTTGGGCCGCATCCAGGTCGTGTTCACCAGCGGGGCGCCGATGTTCGCAGTCGGGATCGGGCCGGGCGGCACGTTCGTCGGCCCGCCGCTGCACATCCCGCTGGAGCGCTACGGCCGCATCTCGGCAGCTGCGCTGAGCCGGGACGGGCGGGTGATGTGGCTGGGCACGGTCAATAAGACGGGCGCGACGACGATCTCCAGCGACGAGCGGGTGTTCGTGCTCCCCGACCCGGTAGGACCCGGTGCAGGCCAAGACTGAAGCGTCTTTACGGCGCCGTGCTGCTCCAGCAGGAGAGTTCCCACGCCATCAGTCGCACACCTGGCGCGGAACGGGTCAACGGCGATGGATTCGAGGTCTCGGCATGCGGGTGAAGGCTGCCGCCCGACGCCGCTGTGTCCGCTGCGTCATTTCCAGTTGGGGAACATCAGGGGCTGGCTGTGGATACTCGTAAGTGAGTGGTATGCGGTGCTGGAACACTGTTATTCACTCACGAGTGCGAGCACCAGCTCACGCACGCGCTTGGCATCGGCCTGGCCACCAGTGGCCCTCATGACTGCACCCACGATGGCACCTGCCGCCGCGACCTTGCCACCGCGAATCTTGTCTGCGATATCGGGCTGCGCGGCCAGCGCCTGTTCGACGGCGGTGACCAAGGCGGAATCGTCGGACACCACTCTTAGGCCGCGGGCGGCGATCACGTCGTCCGGTTCGCCCTTGCCCGCGAGTATCCCGTCGACGACCTGACGCGCCAGCGTGGTGGTCAGCGCACCCTCGCCGACCAGCGCGACGACCCGCGCCACCTGCTCCGGGGTGATCGGTAGTTCGGCGAGCTCCACACCGCGAGCGTTCGCCTGCTGGGTCAGGTAGTTCACCCACCACGACCGTGCCTCCGCAGCAGGTGCACCCGCATCGACGGTGGCCGCGATGAGCTCCAGCGCGCCGGCATTGAGCAGGTCGCGCAACTCGAGGTCGGACAGGCCCCACTCGGCCTGCACTCTGGCCTGCCGCTGCCAGGGCAGCTCGGGAAGGGTGGCCCGCAACCGCGCCACCCAGTCGTCGGCGGGAGCGATCGGCACCAGATCGGGCTCCGGGAAATACCGGTAGTCCTCCGATGTCTCCTTGCGCCGCCCGGGCGACGTGGTGCCGCTGGCCTCGTCGAAGTGCCGGGTCTCCTGCACGATCTCGCCGCCGGAGGCCAGCACCGCGGCCTGCCGGCACATCTCGTAACGCACTGCACGCTCCACCGACCGCAGCGAGTTGACGTTCTTGGTCTCGGTCCGGGTACCGAAGGTTGCCGAACCGCGCGGCATCAGCGAGACGTTGGCGTCGCACCGCAGCGATCCCTGGTCCATCCGCACGTCAGAGACGCCCAACGCCCGCAGCAGGTCGCGCAGCGCGGTGACGTAGGCCCGGGCAATCTCCGGCGCGCGGGTACCCGCACCGATGATCGGTTTGGTGACGATCTCGATCAGCGGGACGCCGGCGCGGTTGTAGTCCAGCAACGAGTGGCTCGCGCCGTGAATCCGTCCGGTCGCCCCACCGACGTGTAGCGACTTGCCGGTGTCCTCCTCCATGTGTGCGCGCTCGATGCCCACGGTGAACGTCGAGCCGTCCGCCAGCTGCACCTCCAGCACGCCGTTCACGGCGATCGGCTCGTCATATTGGGAGATTTGGAAGTTCTTGGGCATGTCCGGGTAGAAGTAGTTCTTCCGGGCGAACCGGCACCACGGGGCGATCGAGCAGTTCAACGCCAGCCCGATCCGGATGACTGACTCCACGGCGGCGCCGTTGAGCACCGGAAGCGATCCCGGCAGGCCCAGACAGGTGGGGCAGACGTGGGTGTTGGGCGGTGCTCCGAACACGTTGGCGCAGCCGCAGAACATCTTCGTCGCGGTGGATAGCTCAACGTGCACCTCGAGCCCCAGCACCGGGTCGAAGCGCTCTAACACCTCGTTGTAATCCAGCAGCGCAGCGGTCATCGGGTTGCGACCCTCTCCACGCTCGGACCCGACAAGCGGTCCTCGGTCACACTGCTCGCACCCGACAAGCGGTCCTCGGTCACACTGCTCGGACCCGACAAGCGGTCCTCGGTCAGCTCGGGCACCCGGTGCACCAGCGGGCCACCGTCGGCCGCGTCCCGGGCAGCCTCGTAGGCCGCCGCCACCCGGTAGGCCCGGTCATCGGCCAGCACCGGAGCCATCACCTGCAAACCCACCGGCAAACCGTCGTCGTCGGACAGCCCGGCCGGGATGGACAGTGCGGCATTGCCTGCCAGGTTCGCCGGGATCGTGCACAGGTCCGACAGGTACATCGCCCAGGGGTCGTTCACCCGCTCACCGATCCGGAACGCGGTGGTCGGGCTGGTCGGGGAAACCAGGACATCGGCCTGCGCGAAAGCCGCCGCGAAGTCCCGGATGATCAACGTGCGAACCTTTTGTGCC
>JALZCN010000418.1 GCA_030863045.1 Actinomycetota bacterium
GATGATCCGGCCCTCACGGCCGGTGGGATTTTTGCTGAGGCGCTCGGCATGCCGGTCACGTTCGATGGCGTCAGGGGCGACGTCGCGCAGGTGGGCTTCAAGTTGGGCCAGCCGTGCCGGGGAGTTCGCGGAGATGACGAAGTCCGTACCGACTCGGTGAATCTGCCCGAGGCTCAGTACCCGTCCGTCGGGCAGGTGGCGGTGCGAGCCGATCACTTCGTCACCGGTTTGGATGAGCTGTCGGGCGAGCCGGTCGAAGGCCTGCTGCGCGCTGGGCACCTCGTAGGTGACGCGGCAGTCGTGCAGATCGTCGCCATCACTGTTGCGCAACTGGACGGGTGGCTCGGGAGCGAAGAAGTCTGCGATCTGTTCGATGCTCGGGGCGCTGGCGAGCAGGGCGGCCAGCTCACGGCGGCGGTGGCGGGCGACGTGGACGGGTACCGCGAGCAGGCGGGGTTGACTGCCATCGTGCAGTACCCGTCCACAGAACAGCTCCAGCCGCTGGGCGGACTGGGCGAACAGCGGGTCGGCCACGTAGATCGGATCGCCGTCGGGTAACGCGCGCAGCGTGACACTGATGTCACGCTGGACGTCGATCGCCTCGTAGAGCGTGACGGGGATCTGTTGCCAGTCCTCGATGAGTCGGCGTTCCTCTGGACGCAGCCAGTGCCCTCGGGCGGCGAGGAACCGCTCCACCAGACCGCCCTGGAACAGCGCCAGATCCAACAGGAACATCGCGTACCGCTGCGCGTCTCCGGTGCGGTCGATCAGCGATGTGATCATCTCGAGGCCGGGAGCTCGCTCGGCGTAGGTGCCTAGCAGCGCGTAGACGAGCTGGGCTCGCGAGCTGAGGGGAGGTAGGGCGTCGCGCCGGCAGCAGGCCTTGAACTTGCGGCCGGATCCGCACGGGCAGGGGCTGTTACGTGCCGCGTCGCTGGGAGTCGCGGAGATGGCCTCGCTCAGTCCAGGTCGCAGCGGGCTGGGGTTCTCGGCGCGCCGCAGGTATCTGTCGGCTGTGGCGTAGTCTCCGCGCCCGGCAGCGTACTGGGCGGCGTCGTGCAGAGCCGGCTCCAGCCCAGGGCGCAGCGTCAGCGCCTCGTCGAGCAGGTCCCGGGCGGCTGTGGAGTCCCCGGCGCCTTCGGCAGCTCGGGCGGCGACGAGCGCAACCGCGGCCTTTTCCTCCCTGCTTCGAGCATGTGACCGCAGCGCCGCAACCTGCGGTTCGACCGAAACGCCCCGTGCCGTGTGGCACTCGATTCGGCCGGAAAGGAAGCCCAGTGCACTGTCGGTGGCCAGCGCCAGGGCATCGAGCAGAAATCGGATTTGTTCCCTATCCAGCGACCCGCCACCGGTGAGCATCCCCACGACGGTCTCGATATCGATGAGCACGTCATTTTCAGCCATCCGCGCAGACTAGCTGCATCCCGGCCGGCATGGAGATATGTGGAGGCAACAGACGTTGACGACCCGATATGTCTCTATGCGGGTAGTGGTTTGGAAGGAGGCATGCTGGGTGGTGTGAGTGCGCGAGTGCTGGTGGTGGACGACGAGCCAGGAGTTCGGCGTGCGCTGGAGCGGGGATTGCGCGCCGAGGGAATGCAGATCGTCACCGCATCCGACGGTCCCAGCGGGCTTCGCGCGGCGCTGACCGGCAGCTTCGATGCCGTGCTGCTGGACGTCATGTTGCCGGGCTTATCCGGGTACCGGGTGCTGGAGCGACTGCGAGCCGCCGGGGTGGCCACGCCCGTGCTGCTCGTCTCAGCCAAGGACGGCGAGATCGACCAGGCCGACGGGTTGGATCTCGGCGCCGATGGCTACCTGGTCAAACCGTTCTCGTTCGTGGTGCTGGTGGCCCAGCTGCGTGCGGTGCTGCGCCGGCATGCCGACCAGCGCCAGGAGGCGGTGCTCACGCTGGGGGACCTGGTGGTCGACCCGGCGCGGCGGCGGGTCAGCTGGGCCGGTCGACTGATTCAGCTGTCCCCCCGAGAGTTCGCGGTCTTGACGGCGTTGGCTCGCCGAGCCGGCAGTGTGGTGAGCAAGGACGAGTTGTTGCGCGCTGCGTGGGGTGACGAGCACGCCGCCAGCCGTAACGCGGTAGAGGTCTACGTCGGCTACCTGCGCCGCAAGTTGGACGCGGTAGGGGCCGGCGCCATGCTGCAAACCGTGCGCGGGCACGGCTACTCGGTCGGTGCTCAGGATCCACCGTGAACGCGCTCCAACGGTTATGGCTGGCCCGCCCGTTGCCGATGCGGGTAGCTGCTGTGGTCACGGTCGCGGGACTGGCGCTGTTCCTGCTGCTGGCCAAGGCTTCGGGCGCAGTGGTTGCGCGGGCGCTGACCCACGCCCTAGACAACGAGCTGGCGGACGCTATCTCCGCGGCCGCGCCGGCAGTCGCGACC
>JALZCN010000249.1 GCA_030863045.1 Actinomycetota bacterium
GACATCCTCGGCCACATCTTCTTCGAGAACCTCCTGACGCAGCACGGCCCGAGCCACACATCGATCCGTAGTGACTGTCGACGTGTCTGGGTTCAGGTGATGGGTGCCGTTTTGGCTTCAGATGATGGGTAACGGTGCCTAGCCGGTTTGGTGGTTGGTGGTGTGACCGTAGGCTTTGTGTCGGTGGACCTCCTTGCGGCTGGTGCGGGGAACATTTTTGATCAAATGGTCGCGGTGGTCGTAGACCCGCAGGGTGGTCTCGTCAACCTCGATGGTCACGATCTGACCGGCATAACGTAGCCCGACTTGGACGCGCTGGCCGATGATCTGGGTGCCGCCACGGCAGGACACCGTGCGCTGCACCCGGGCAGGGCGCTGGTCCAGCAGCGGAGTAGGACCAGGTGGGCGGGCACCCTGGAGGCGGGCGCGTTGGGTCGGGGTCAGGGTTAGCGGGATGGTGCGGGCGAGCACCCCGTCGATGATGACGTGGGCGACGGTGGTTTCCAGGCGCAGGGTGATCCGCCGCCCGGCGAAGTGCTGGGCCGACCGAGTGGTAGTGACCAGCGATGGAGACCATGCCCACGGCATTGACACTGCGATGGATTTCCACAGGTGCCCCGGCGGACAGTTGGGTCCACGACGGTCGGGCCGGCGGCGGTGGGCCCGCGGGACGGGCGCCTTGAGCACGCAGCCGGCCCAGGTCGATGCTGGTCAGCCGGGACGGCAGGGTCTTCCAGATGCTGCCCGTCGAGGTTCAGGTGCACGGTGGTGGTGTCGATCCACAAGGTCAGCTTGCGTCCGGCCCGGGCTGGTCCCAGCCAAAACTGCTGGCCACAGACTCCCAGGTTGCCGCTGGCCGGCACGATGCGGTCGATTTCCACTGCATCGATGGCTGGCGTTTCGTCGAGGGCGCCCACCAGCTGCTCGGTTGTCGACGCACCAGGTAGCGCGACCAGATCCGCGGCCGGCGGTCCAGGATCGTCGGGTTCGTCGTCGATGGAGTCAAGGCCTTCAACGATCTCGCAGCGGGGACCGGCAGGAGCCAGCTCGGGCGGACGCCACAGTCCCAGCACGCCACGCTGCTCGACCGGGACGGGGGCAAACCGCTCGGCGGGCGTGGCCATGTCCAGGGATTGATGCGGGCGCACAGTGTTGTACTCCACGCGCCAGGTATCCACCGCGGCCTGCGCGGCTTCCAGACTGTCGAAGGGGCCGTGCGGATCAAGCAGTTCGCCCTGGATGCTCTGATGCCAGCGCTCTACTTTCCCCGTCGTGGTGGGAGAGCGGGGTTTGGTCAGGCGTTGGGTGATGCCGTTGTGTCGACAGATCCGCTCAAACAGCACCTCCGCCGGGCGAGGCGCCCCGAAGCGACCGGTGAATTGGCGACCATTGTCGCTGAGTACTTCGTCGGGCACCCCAAACTCGGCCATCGCAGACACAAAAGCGGTGCACACCGCCCGAGCACTGGCCCGGGGCACCACCTTGCCGATCACCGAATAACGGGAATGGTCATCAATCCCCGAGATCAGCTTGGCCTCCCTAACCCCGCCCGACGCCGACGGATCCTTAATCAGGACCGAACCCATGACATCCAGTTGCCACAGCTGCATCGGCCCCGAGCGTTCCCAACGCTGGAAATCCTGCCGGCGGCGTTTGCGAGGGATCGCACCAACCAAACTGTGGCGGACCAGCACCCGATACACCGTCGACCGCGACGGCAGCGGATCCACCCCAAGCCGGCGCAGCTCGTGCACCAATCGGCGGGGTCCCCACCGGGGATGGGCCCGGCGCAACTCGCACACCCGCGCCTCCACCTCAGCAGCCAACTGCCCCGGGTGACGATGCGGGCGATGCGACCGATCGGTCAACCCCGGCAGGCCACCCTGACGGTAACGACGCAGCCACGCGTGCACCGTTTTACGGGACACGCCATAACGCTCGGCAACCTCAACTACAGGAACACCGCCGGAGACAACCTCCATGACGGCGTGATAACGCTGCTCCACGACGCTCAACTCCACGAGCATCAGCCTCGGCTCCCCCCACGCGACACCAGTCGCGCGAAGCAGACCCGAGGGCGGCAGTGTTACCCATCATTTGAAGCCAGCGTGTCACCCATCAATCGGAGTTAGACACTCATCTTTGGTCTCATCCGTGAAACGTTCATCTACGTACATCAGCATTCAAAATCAATGTCTGGCGCAGGTCACAAACGTACACCGGAAATCTCTGCTTCCGCTTATGCAACAGCCCTGACCGGG
>JALZCN010000254.1 GCA_030863045.1 Actinomycetota bacterium
AGCCCACATCGGGTCGCGGGATCGGAGGTCATGGCGCGTACCCGAACGATCACCGCCTGCCGCTTGTCGATGTCCTCGGTGAACTGCTCCACCGCCAAGTGCAGATTGGGACGGTCGAAGCTGGCGATCACCTCCTGGTGGTGGCGCAGGCCCAGCTGGTTCACGATGTCGTTGCGCACCGGCAGGGCCGCGGTGGCCGTCAACGCGATCACCCGGGGATGGCCCAGTCGCTCGATCACCGGCGCGAGCCGAAGGTAGTCGGGACGAAAGTCATGCCCCCAGCCCGACACGCAATGCGCTTCGTCGATGACGAACAGCGACACACCTGCAGCCGCCAGGGCGTCGACGATCTCGTCCTTAGCCAGCTGCTCGGGCGCGAGAAACACGTACTCCGCCTCGCCCCGCTGAATCGCCGTCCAGGTGTCTTGGCGCTCACCACTGCGCTGGACAGAATTCACCGCAACTGCCTCGGGCGCCAAAGTGTCCTCGATGCCCTCCAGCTGATCGTGCTGCAGCGCGATCAATGGAGACACCACCACGGTCGGACCGTCCAGCAGCAGCGCCGGCACCTGGTAGATCGCCGACTTGCCCGCGCCGGTCGGCAACACAGCCAGCACATCGTTGCCGGCCATGACGTGTTCCATCGCCTCCAGCTGCTCCCCGTGCAGCTGCGACCACCCGAACGTCTCGTCAGCGACCCGTCGTAGCTGGTCCCGAGTTCCAGATGTCATGATCGGGCGATACCCCGGGCGGCGAGCGGAGAAACGGCGTCAGCCGGGAAGGATCTCGCCGCCGACTGGGGCCAGCACTTCCCCGGTGTAGTAGCTGGAGAGCCGCTCGGCGGCGAAAAACACGTAACTCGGCGCGATCTCATCGGGATGCCCAGCCCGACCCATCGGTGTCTGCTGCCCGAACGAGGACGTCTTCTCCGGTGGAAATGTGGCCGGAATCAGCGGCGCCCAGACTGGACCCGGTGCCACGGCGTTGACCCGGATCCGCCGCTCGACGAGGTTCTGCGCCAGCGAGTAGGTGAATGCGAGCACCGCGCCTTTCGTGGCGGAGTAATCCATGAGCGTCTTGTTGCCCCGCAAACCGTTGATGGACGCGGTGTTGATAATCGCTGCGCCGTCGGGGAGGTGCCGCAGCGCGGCCTTGGTCGTCCAGAAGTGACTGTAAATGTTGACTTTGAACGTGTAGTCGAACTGCTCTGAGCTGATTTCCTCCAGCGACTCCCCCGGAGTTTGAGTTCCGACGTGGTTGACGAGAATGTCCAGGCCCCCGAGCTCCTCGACGGTTCGCTCCACGATCTCCGTCGCGTGCTGCTCGTCGGCAAGCTCGCCGGGCAGCAACACCGCCCGCCGCCCGGCGGCGCTGACCAGGTTCGCGGTGTGCTTGGCATCCTCATGCTCAGACAGGTAGGCGATCGCGACGTCGGCCCCCTCCTTGGCGAACGCGATCGCAACCGCTCGTCCTATCCCGGAGTCACCGCCGGTGATGAGCGCCCGCTTGCCCTCGAGCAGCCCGCGCCCGACGTAGTCGGCCATCTCGTCCTGCGGCTTCGGATCCATCTGGGCCGTCGTGCCTGGCCCTGGTTGCTGCTGCTCGGGCTGCTGACCGTGTACATCGACCACGGGACTCTCCTTGATAACGGACGGGAAGGTGGACCGAATCGTCTTTCCTGATGTTCCCGTCACTTCTGCCCGGGAAACTGCTCAAAGGCGGGGCGTTTGCCGTCCGCGGCGGGGGAAGGACGAGCCGGGGTCTAGGAGGTCTGAGGGTTGGGTATTTGGCATCACCCATCTGCCTCGCTGACCTGGAGTGCGTGATACGCCTGCCACGGCCTGGGTCCTTCCCGTCGCTACCCCGGTGACGATGCTGGCCGTCTCTGACCCCGGTATCACCCATCACAACGGAAAGCTGACCTTGCCGCCCGACAGCGTCGCTCTCCTCGAAGACCGGCCATAGTGAACGGCCCCCGGCAGTCTCGCCGGGGGCCGTCGGACGCGTCCCGTCAGGTGCCCTGGCGGTTCTCCTCCGCGCGCTCGAAGCTTTCGGCCTGGCGCTCGTGCTCCTCAGCCGTCGCGCGGGCCTCGGCGGCCTTATCCTCCTGCTGGCCCTTGTGCTGCTGCGCCTGACCCTCTTGGCGGAGGTCGTCGCTGCCGGTGACGCTCCCGGCGGCCTCCTTCAGCTTGCCCTTGGTCTCATCGGCGGTGCCCATGGTTTTCAGCCTCCTTCTCGATCGACCGGACCGGCTACCCCCATGGCGGTCGCCTTAACCCCGGATGAGGCATCCACGAAACCCCGGTTCGACAACCACCGGCCCGGCACGGCTACCCGCTCAGGTGCCTTCTCGCCACTTCGGCTAGGGCGAGCGCACACGAAGTCGTCAAGCGACCGGGGACCTCGGCACGCACGCTCACCGAATTAGTGACGCACCGGACAGATGGGAAGTGACAACGGGGCGCATGAACTTCACCGTCGCTCCATGGCGGACCGCTGCGTTTGCACAGCGACAGGTTCCGCGGTTGGCTAGTAGATCTACGCACAAGGAGGTGCACATGACAGACGAATCGCAGAAGGCCCCGCTGTCCGGCCCTGGTGAGACAGAGGGCGGTCGGCTCGACCCCAACGTCATCCCGGAAGAAGCGCAGGAGGAACCCGCCCTCCGCGTTCCCCACAGTGACCAGGACGTCTCCACGACACAGCCGCCTGAACCGAATGCGCCGCCAAATCCAGTCACCCCTGGCGGCGGTGCCAAGGCCGGCGACACGGAACAGTAGGGCAACGCTAAACCCGGATTGACAGCCGGGCAGTTCGACAATCCTGTCCGCCGACGGGACCCGTGCACTCCGCATTTACGTAGGCTGGTTGACCATCGTGACGTGGTCGGCAGCCGGTTACTGCGGTGGCCGCGCGGCCCGTCGGTGGCTGGCTTGTCGACGGTGTCAGCACCATCGTTGTGCAATGCCGGGTTACTGAGCGCGCCCACGGCTCGCGATGCTATTCGGCTGTCACCACCGCCGGAGTTCGCCGCTGGCCCAGCAGTTCCTTGAGGTCATCCCATGACCAAATCACGGCGCTCACACCGGCCAGGCGCAGAGCGCCGATCCGCTCAGCGCGCTCGGTTGGGGGCACGAATGCGACGTTACCGATCGTTTGGAGGCCCGCGGCCACAGCCGA
>JALZCN010000301.1 GCA_030863045.1 Actinomycetota bacterium
GGCCTGCCGATCGCAAAAGTCAGCGGTGCTTACGTGGTGGCGGGTGCGATGGCCGACGTCGCTTTCGCGGTCACCCTTGCCGCCGGCATCGCGGTGGTGTGGGTCGACGGTCTGCTCACCCGACCCGAGCTCATCGCGGTGTTGATCTTCTTGATAACGCTGGTGGCAAAAGTGGTGGCGCTGTTCGCCGCGGTCCGGAGCCGCGAGCAGCTCCGCCGGTTGTGGACCCTGCCGGCCAGGGCGATGGACCGGCTACTGCGGCGCCCCGTCCACGAGCACGAGGTGACCGGCGCCGACGAGCTCTACGACGCGATCGCGCAGCTGCGCCGTCGGCCCTTGGCGATGCTACCCGCGGTGGGTTGCGCGATCGCGATCGACCTGCTCGGCGTGGTGATGCTGTGGGCCGCACTGGCCGCCGTCGGAGGAGGCGACCGGCCGATCCTCGCAGTGGTCGCCTACGCGATCTCAACCCTGTTCGGGCTCGTCGGAGTGTCACCCGGCGGGCTGGGCTTCGTCGAGGTCGGCGCGGTAGCGGTGCTGGTGTCCTTCGGCACCGCTGTCGGCGTCGCAGCTGCGGCGGTCGTGGTGTTCCGCGTGCTGCAGTTCTGGCTCCCGCTCGCCGTCGGCGCCTTGGTGAGTTGGCGGCTGCGTCGCCGGGATGCGCCCCGCGGACGCCGCGTTGCCGAGACCCCGGCATGACTCGCCCGGTCCGCTTCCTGCGCTGCTGATGACGACGGACGCCTACTGGGGCGCTCCGCCAGTGGTGTATCCAGCGTTCAGCGTTCGACCTCGCCGCGGATGAAGGTTTCGACGGCTTCGTAGGCGTCGGTGTCGGAGTACTGCTTGGGCGGTGACTTCATGAAATAGGACGACGCGGACACGATCGGGCCTCCAATACCCCGATCCTTGGCGATCTTGGCGGCGCGGATCGCATCGATGATCACACCTGCGGAGTTGGGCGAATCCCAGACCTCCAGCTTGTACTCCATGCTCAGCGGCACGTCACCGAACGCCCGGCCCTCCAGCCGCACGTAGGCCCACTTGCGGTCGTCCAGCCATGGCACGTGGTCCGACGGTCCGATGTGCACCGCCGCCTTCTCCATCTCATGCGGGATCTGCGAGGTCACCGACTGCGTCTTGGAAATCTTCTTCGACTGCAGCCGCTTGCGCTCCAGCATGTTCATGAAGTCCATGTTGCCGCCGAAGTTGAGCTGGTAGGTACGCAGCAGCTCCACCCCACGGTCCTCGAAGAGCTTGGCCAGTACTCGGTGCGTGATGGTCGCCCCAACCTGGGACTTGATGTCGTCGCCGATGATCGGCACGCCGGCTGAGGTGAACTTGCCTGCCCACACCGGATCGGAGGCGATGAACACAGGAAGGGCGTTGACGAACGCGACCTTGGCGTCCAGCGCGCACTGGGCGTAAAAGCAGTCCGCGTCCTCTGAACCCACCGGTAAGTACGACACCAGCACATCGGCGCCGGACTCGCGCAATGCCTGCACCACGTCAACCGGCTCCTCGTCGGACTCGGTGATGATGTCCCGGTAGTACTCGCCCAGGCCATCCAACGTGTGTCCACGGGCCACGGTGACGCCCAACGGCGGCACATCGCAGATCGAGATGGTGTTGTTCTCGCTGGCCACGATGGCCTCGGACAGGTCGCGCCCGACCTTCTTGGCATCGACGTCGAACGCGGCGACGAACTGGAGGGCACCCACGTGGTACTCACCGAAACGCACGTGCATCAACCCGGGCACCCGGGTCGCGGGGTCGGCGTCGCGGTAGTAGTGCACGCCCTGTACCAGGGAGGCAGCGCAGTTGCCGACGCCCACAATGGCGACCCGGATACTCCGACCGGCGTCGCGGTCTTCAGTCATGGCCCGCCCTTTCGGTGTCATCGCGTACTGCTGCCGGGTTCGCTTGTTCATGAGCGATCAGTTCGTTGAGCCAGCGCACCTCGCGCTCGCTGGTCTCCAGACCCATCCGGTGCAGCTCGAGGGTGTAGCGGTCGATCTGGTCGCCGGTGCGCGCGAGGGTGACGCGCAGCCCCTCACGCCGTTCCTCGACCCGGCGTCGCCGCCCCTCCAGGATGCGCATCCTGACGTCGGCCGGGGTCCGCGAGAAGAACGCCAGGTGCACGCCGAAGCCGTGATCCTCCCAGGTCTGTGGACCCGCGTCGGCCAATAAGGTGGCGAAGCGCTCCTTGCCGTCGGCGGTGAGCCGGTACACCCGCCGGCTGCGGCAGCCCCAGCCGGTGCCCCGGCTGCTGCGCAGGTCCTCCACGCGTGCGTCGTCCTCAACGATGAAGCCGGAGTGCTGTAACCGGCGTAGCGTGGGATACAGCGATCCGAACGAGCAGGCGCGGAACGCCCCCAGCAGACCGGTGAGGCGTTTGCGCAGCTCGTAGCCGTGCATCGGGGCGTCATGCAGCACCCCGAGCACCGCGAGCTCCAGCACGCGGCACCTCCCAGCACACAATCCCGACGTATACAGGCACTATATCGCCTCGATACATCCGAATCAGCAAAGGTCTCAATCCCCCCAGACGCAAGTGAGCAGGTGTACCCGTTTCGGCGCCCCCCCGAACGCCCGAGCGATGATCACGCAGCGGTTGCGTAGGCTGTGCAGCGTGCGGACCCAACGGCAGGTCGTGGACTACGCCTTGCAGCGGCGTGCGCTGCTCGCGGAGGTCTACGCCGGTCGGGTCGGCGTCATGGAGGTCTGCGACGCGACCTCGTACCTGGTCCGGGCGGCGAAGTTTCACGGCGAGCCCAGCGCGATCACCTGCCCGCTGTGTCGTAAGGAGCCCTTGACGCTCGTCTCGTGGGTGTACGGCGACGAGCTCAAGCATGCGGCGGGCTCCGCCCGAACCGCCGATGAGTTGAACCGGATGGCGACGCTGTACGAGGAGTTCAGCGTGTACGTCGTCGAGGTCTGCCGGACGTGCAGCTGGAACCACCTTGTGCAGTCATACGTCCTGGGAACTGGCGGTGTGGGTAGCAGGAGATCCCGCCGGAGGACTGCGGCGGAGTGATCCGGCGCCTGGACGGGCATACTCCCGGCTCGGCGTGCCCCTGTTCGAGACCTCGCGACCCAAGCACCGGTCTGGGAGGACAACGCGTTGAGCGACCAGCGATATGACGGCGGTCGACACTTCCTGCCGACCGAGCCGGCGATCGGACTACGGCCAGCCGAGCCGGCGATCGGCGTACGGCCGGCTGAGCCGGCGATCGGGCCGCGGCTGAGTGGAAACAACCCCCCACCTGAGCGGTTCGGCCAGCGTCGACTACCCGACTGGGCGGCCGCGGCGCATGTCCCCCCTCGGGGTGAGTCCGAGTTGCTCACCCAACCCATTCCGGTCCTGCCCGATCCGACGCGCACGCGCCGACGAGCAGGTGGAGGAGACGGGCCGAGGTGGCCCACTCACTTGCGGCGCGTGCGCACGATCGCTCTGGTCGGCCTGCTGCTGGCCGTCCTGGCACCGGTGCTGGCGTTCTTCGCCGGCTGGCTGTTCCTCGCCGTGCCGTCTCCCGCGGAGCTGGCCGGACAGCGTAAGCAAGTCACCACGATCATTGCCGGCGACGGCATCACCGAGATCGGCCGCTACGTGCCTGAGGAAGGCAACCGGATTCCGGTCAGTCTCACGCAGGTGCCGACGCACGTGCAGAACGCGGTGCTGGCCGCCGAGGATCGCAGTTTCCGGTCCAACCCAGGATTCGATGTGGCGGGCATCGGCCGGGCCACGTGGAAGCAGCTCACCGGCGGCAGCGGTGGGGGCTCCACGATCACTCAGCAGTACGTCAAGGTGGCAACCGGCCGCGACGAGTACAGCGTGTTCCGGAAGTTCCGCGAGGTGATCATCGCATCCAAGATCACCAAACAGGAGTCCAAGGACCAGATCCTGGAGAACTACCTCAACACGATCTACTTCGGTCGTGGCGCGTACGGCATCCAGGCCGCCAGTCAGGCGTACTTCGCCAAGAACGTGCAGGACCTGACCGTGTCCGAGGCCGCGGTACTGGCCGCCGCGATCCGGTCCCCGTCCCGCCTGGACCCGGCCAAGAACCTCGAGCAGGCGCGATCCCGATGGAGCTTCGTGCTCGACGGCATGGTCGAACAGGGCTGGCTGTCCCCGGCCCAAGCGGCCGTGCGATACCCGGACACCGTGGAGCCGAACCAGGCTGCGGGCGCACCGACCGACGACCGGGCGCACATCGTCGACCGGGTGCTCGAGGAGATGGAAAGGCATGGCATCGACCGCGCTCAGCTCGCGGTCAACGGTGGTCGGGTCACCACCACCATCGATTCCCGGGCCCAGCAGCTGGCCCGCGACGCCGTCCTCACCGGACTGCGCGGGCAACCGAGAAACCTGCACTCCTCGCTGGTCGCGATCGATCCGCGCAGCGGAGGCGTGGTCGCTTACTACGGCGGCTCGGAGGGCAATGGCTTCGATCTGGCCGGCGGGCCGGTATGGAACCCGGGATCGGCATTCAAGCCGTTCACCATGCTGGCCGCGCTGGAGCGCGACATCGGGATGAACACGTTCTACAACGGCGACTCGCCGCTGATCATCGACGGTCGCGAATTCGCCAACTCAGAGAGTCGCGACTATCCCCAGCTGAGCCTGCGCGACGCAATGACGCAGTCGGTTAACACCGCCTTCGTACGGCTGGCCCAAGACGTGGGACCGCAGGCGATCCGAGACGCTGCGGTACGGGCCGGAATACCGGAGCAGATCGACGGCAAGCGCGCACTTGTCGAGGCGGACAGCGGAGCGGCGGCAGTCGGTATCGCGTTGGGCCAGTACCCGGTGCACACGATCGATATGGCCGGGGCCTACGCGACCTTCGCCGCCGAGGGGATGCGGCGCGAGCCTTTTTTCGTCCGCGAGTACACCAATGCCCGTGGCAGCGTCGACTACCGGCACGTCGACAAGGCTCAACCGGCCTTCGACCGCCGCAATGCCGATCGCAATGCGCAGCTGGCTCGCAACGTCACCGCTACGCTGACCGACGTTGCGCGCAGTTCGCAGATCCCGCTGGCGGGTAACCGCCAGGTGGCCGCCAAGACCGGCACCCACCAGCGTGGCGAGACCGGCGACAATTCCGCAGCTTGGACTGTCGGCTACACCCCCTCGATCTCCACCGCGGTCTGGGTAGGGGATCCGGCCAACACGGCGATCAAGACCGCCGAGGGTGACGATATCTTCGGGAAGGGTCTGCCGGGTTCGATCTGGCAGCGATTCATGGACTCTTACCTGCTGGGCACCCCACTGGAGACCTTCCCCCCGTTCACGTTGATCGGTCCGGCTGCACCGCCGGCCCCGAAGCCCGCCCCACCGGCGTCGGCGCGCAAGCGCGAGCCTTCCAGGTCCACGCCGACCCCAAAGCCCGAGTCGCCTGTCGAGCGGCTGGTGCCGATCCCGATCGAGCCTTCGGAGAAGCCGGCCACACCACCGCGCAACACTTGCTTCCCGTTCTGTGACAACTCGGAACCGAGCGACGACGAGTAGCGCCGGCGGTGGCCGGATCGACGGGCGATCCGCGTCGGAGCGAGTCGTGCCCAGCTGGACCGATCCGGTACCGGCAGCGGCCAGCCGGATTGTGGGAGGCCCGCTGGGTCGGCACGCAGTGCTCGGCCGGCACTGGTTCTGGACCCCGCTGCGAGTGGTACTGCTGTTCGCGACGATCACCTTGGCGTTCGGCTGGCTGGCCAAGGCGCCGTGCCTGCAGACCTACCGCGACAGCGCCGGAGCCCTGCAGGTGGACTGGCGCGACGGCCGCCAGTACCGGGCGATGTGCTACTCGGACACCGTCCCGCTCTACACCGCAGAGCGGCTGGATCAACCTGGGCTGGCCGGATTCCCGTACGCCACCTCGTGGGTCGAAAGTCATGGTCAGCCCGGTGAGCAGGTGCGGTACATGGAGTACCCCGTCCTCACCGGTATGTACCAATGGGTCGTCGCCAAACTCGCGCAGACCTGGGTAACAGTCGCGGAATCCGGCTGGCTGCCCACGTCAGCTCCCGCCATCGTCCATTTCCATATCAGCGCGGTGGGGCTGACTGCGGCGTGGTTGGTGACGGTGTGGGCG
>JALZCN010000310.1 GCA_030863045.1 Actinomycetota bacterium
GCGTTGCACCGCGCCGCGGGCGCGCTCCGTGATGTCGGGTGGGACAGTTACCTCGTCGACGCCGTCGCGCAACGATCGCAGCAGGGCCGCTGGGGTGATCATTTTCATGTAACGGCAGGAGGCCCGGTCGTTCACCGCTTGAAAGTTGACCTCGGGCGCCGCGCGCCGCAGCTGGTGCAGCATGCCGACCTCGGTGGCGACCAACACTTCGCGGGCACCGGTGGCCCGAGCAGCGTCGAGCATCCCGCCGGTGGACAGGATTCGCACCCGCTCGGCGGGCACTGCACCCACGCCGGCCAGGTACAGCGCGCTGGTGGCGCAACCACATTCCGGGTGGATGTAGAGTTCGGCGTCGGGTGCTGCGGCGGCCTTGGTCGCCAGCTGGGAGCCGTTGATCCCGGCGTGCACGTGGCACTCCCCGGCCCAGATGTGCAGGTTGGAGCGGCCGGTGACGCGCTGGACATGCGCGCCGAGGAACTGGTCGGGCAGGAACAGCACCGCGTGGTCAGCCGGGATGGACTCGACCACCTCGACGGCGTTGGACGAGGTGCAGCAGATATCGGTCTCGGCCTTCACCTCGGCGGTGGTGTTCACATAGGACACCACGACCGCCCCGGGGTGCTCCGCCTTCCAAGCCCGCAGCTGCTCGGCGTCAATGGAGTCGGCCAGCGAGCAACCAGCTCGCGCATCCGGGATGAGGACCGTCTTGCCCGGTGCGAGGATCTTCGCGGTCTCTGCCATGAAATGCACGCCGCAGAAGACGATAGTGCTCGCCGCGCAGTCGGCGGCGATGCGAGACAGCGCAAGCGAGTCCCCGACGTGGTCGGCGATGTCCTGGATTGCAGGTACCTGGTAGTTGTGCGCGAGCAGCACCGCGTCGCGCTGCCGGGCAAGTTCGCGCACCTCCTCCGACCAGACCTGGTCCGGCTGTGGCTGGGGGTCGCCGGCGTGGGTCCGCTCCGGTACGGCAGTAGCGGCCATGTCGCCTCCTTCATCGCAGCGCCAGTGCTGCCTGTGCCCGAGGTTTTCGCCTTACAATCGGAAACCGTGAATGATAACAGTGTCGGGCTTGCGATGCACGAAGTTCTCGCAGCGGTGTTGCAGGTCCGTGACGGACAGTTACAGGTGCTGCTGTGGCAACGCGGCATCGAGCCCGACGCCGGGCGCTGGGCGCTGCCGGGTGGCCGACTCGGCGACCGCGAGGACGTACAGGCCTCGGTAATACGCCAGCTCGCGGAGAAGGTGGACGTACGCGAGGTAGCGCATGTGGAGCAGCTGCAGGTGTTCAGCTCGCCCGACCGAATGCCGCACCAGCGCACCGTGGCCACCGCGTTCCTCGGCCTGGTGCCCTGCGCAGCCGATCCCGCGCTTCCGCCCGATACGGCATGGCATCCGGTGGTGGATGCCCTGCGGGGCTCGTCATACACCGCCTTTGACCACGGCCTGATCGTGCAGCGGGCTCGGGACCGGCTGCGCGCCAAGCTGTCCTACACCAACCTCGGGTTCGCGCTGGCGCCACCGGTGTTCACCGTCTCGGCGTTGCGTGAGCTCTACTCCGCTGCGCTGGGCCACCGGGTGTCGGCGACCAACCTGCAGCGGGTGCTGTCCCGGCGCGGAGTGTTAGTCCCGACCGGCGGCACCGCGGCGCCCGGACCCTCCGGCGGCCGGCCCGCGGCACTGTATCGCTTCGCCGAGCGCGGAATGCGGGTCACCGACCCCTTCGCCGTGCTGCGACCGCCCGAATCTCGATCTGGCGTGGGCGAAGTGCTTCGTTTAGCGGATCCGCACGCAGCATCGTAACGTTTACATGTGGCTGAAACCGTCCCGCTGTTCCCACTGGGCACTGTGCTGCTACCCGGCGCATCGCTTCCGCTGCACATCTTCGAGCCCCGGTACCGCCAGTTGACCGTCGACCTGGTGACCGGTGCCGTACCAGGCCGCAGCTTCGGTGTCATCGCGGTCAAGCAGGCTCTGGACGCAGTAGAGGAGACTCACGACATCGGATGCACCGCGGTACTCCAGGAAGCCCGCAGGCTTCCCGACGGCCGCTTCGACATCGTCACCCGCGGCGAACGGCGGTTCCGGCTGCTCCATATCGACCGTACGTCGGCGCCTTACTTGGTTGGCAGTGTCGAATGGGTGCCAGATGACGACCCGCCAACCGAAGACGTGTTGCAACTGCCGATGCTCGCCCGCGCGGCTCGGGAGGCTCACCGGCAGTACTGCTCCGCGGCGTGGCGGCACGGGGACTGGGACGAGCCCGCTGAGGACGTCGACGCCGCGGCGCTGCCCCACCTACTCGCCGCGGACTGCCTGCTGACCCTGGAGGACCGGCAGGCCTTACTGGAGCAACGCGACCCAGCCGATCGGTTGCGCATGGTGCGCACACTGCTCCTGCGCGAGGCGGCGTTCCTACGGGCGCTGCGGGCAGTGCCAGTCCCGCTGAACCAGTTCGCCATGCGAGGCAGCCGCAACTGAGCTGCGCTTTCGCACTCAGGCGTCCCGGCCGAGGTCGTGCGCAGCGTTCCAAGCCGTCGTGAGGCTGTAAGCGATGACAACGCCGAAGGGCTGCGCGACGACCACCCAGCCCGATTCCAATACGGGCGCGCGCGGGAACGGGGCGCCGTTGCTGGTGAGATCGGGGTAGCGCGCAGCGGCGAACCACAGTCCGGTGCGCATTGCCAGCCACGCCCCGACCAGTGAGCCGTCACCGCGACGACGAGTATCAACGGGCCACGGCGGCGTCTCAGCAGCCACAGCGCCGCGCCGGTGAGCAGCCCAGCACCCAACCCGAGCAGTATAAAGATCGCCATGGCGTCAAAGCGGTGCTCGCTTTGCCCGACGAAGGGGAGTACGCCGCCTGGTGTCGGTGCGCGATCGGAACGCGCGACGAACTCAGGCGGCGCGAGCCGGGACCACAGAGCGCCCAGCGGCAGACCCAGCACCGCCACCGCGCACAGCACACCCAGCGTCGGCACTAGGTTGACGCGGAGCTCCGCCAGGTGCCGGGACGGTGCCCGCTCAGCAGCTTGCCGGGCGTCTATCTGCACCGCCCTATCCCAACCTCGGGTGACGGCCGTGCGCACTGCACCGCGCCGACCAGCCCCCCGGCGTTATCTGCACGACCATCCGGCGCGCGCACTCCGGGCAATACCGGGGCGCCTCCAGCTCGCGGCGCCGGGCGCAGGCAGCGTGCTCCCCCACCCCCACCGGGTGCCCACAGAGG
>JALZCN010000333.1 GCA_030863045.1 Actinomycetota bacterium
GTGGGAGAGCATCTACCAACGCTGCGATGAGCGGCATCAGCCTCCTGGTCGGCGGTAGTGAGAACAGCCCCACCTCGGGCTCATAATCCGGCCATGGCGTAGACACCCCGCACCGCAAGCACCTCGAACTACTCCTGGCTGCCCTTAAGGGCGTGCACGTCTCGCAGGCCGAGCGGGAGGCTTTCGGGCAGGTAGCCTCGTTACCCAGGCCACGGTGGTCAACATCGCCCGAGTACTTAACAGGGCTAGGACGGCTCGGGCGACCACGCTGGACACCAATGCCGCGGGTCTAGGCGTCCCAGCACCGTCGCACAGCGAACGGCTCTAGGGCTCCTAGGGGCGCGCCCTCAAACCCGCCGGCTGGGCCATAGCGTAGGCCAACTCCAACCAACGACCGCCCTAGCCGGCTGCTCTCTTCGATCTGGACGTTGAGCCCCAACAGTGCCGCACCAGCTCCCACCAAGCCTCAGGCGGGCTCGTCTCCGAGGCCTAGTGTCATCTTCTAGTGCAGCCCATCCTGCTGGCGGAATGAATGGACCCCAAGTGATGTGACTGCCGCTGAAATACGCTCCATCGAAGGAGACATCGCCGCCGATGTGTGTCGCGGATTTGAAGGAGATTTCGCCACCTTCAAAAAGTGCGCCGAAGAAGAGCTTGCCGTAGCGAAATTTGCGCTATTGAAAGAGGCCTTACCTTGATAAACTCTGACTCTTCGAAGGAGACCTCACTGCCGGTAAACACTGCCTGGTCGAAGGAGACATTATTGCGAAATCGTGCGCCATCGAAGGAAAATGCTCCGCCGTCGAAATCGCAATGGCGAAAATGAGCCCACCTCCTATGAATCCTGAATCTCCGAAGAAGACTTCACCGCCGCCAAACTCTGCTTCATCGAAGGAGACCTCACTGCCGTCGAGAAATTCTGCTCATCGAAGAAGAGTTTACCGCCGAATAAATTTTCGCGCGCCATAGAAGGAGACGACATCGACGAACTGCGCACGTTCGAAGTGAACGATGCCGCCGGTGAACTTCGCGCTACTGAAGTCACCACCATCGAATATGGTGTTTGTGAAGTCGAGGTCGCGCCCACACCAGGTGGTAGGAGCGTCAGGATCCCGGAGATGATCGCGAATGATACGGATAATGGTGTGTCGGACTTCGCTCAAGTACGTCCGAAAACGACTGGGCGTTATCGCAATGGATACTTAATCGTCAGGTGCTCTCACGCTTATCCGCACATAGGTGCTTGGCGGTGATTAGGTACTCGCTGTTCTTGTAGTCGATGAGTAATCCAGTGCCAGGGAGACAATTTTCGCCTGTAACTCTTACAACTCGTCCCCAAACTTGTGCCTGGATCATGCCGCTAGTCGTCCTCCGACAGCCGCAGGGTATTGAGCTGCTCGTGAAGGTCGGCCATGTCCCACCGGGCGTGCCCGCCGGCCGTGACCAGAGTCGGGGTGACTAGACCCTGCTGCCACCACCGGACCAGCGTCGCGGCGGCCACCCCGATCTCCCGAGCTGCTACCCCGGTGCTCACGAGCTTGGCTGCCGACACGATTGTGATGATCACAGGGTTGACCTCGAATGTTGGCGTCCTGTACTGGTGTAATGATTCTGAGCAATGTAATGATTGAGGGTGAATGCTGACACGGCACACCCTGAGCACCTGATCCCTGCCCGGTCGCCCGAGACGAGCGCGTGCTGCCTGCGGCCCACAACCTCGTGATCGCTACCCGCGAGCTGGAAGCCGCGCTGCGGCTGCGGCTGCTGGTCGACGAGACTCCACGGGCAGCTGCACGTGCGGGGTTGAGGAACCCTGGCACCTGTGACCGAGCCCGCCGTGTGGTTTCTGCGCTCGGGTGCCGACCACGACCCTCATCGCGGCCTGTTGCTGCCCGATGGCACGGTGAAGGCCGTCTGCGGGCAGAAATTCCAGCCGAGGCCCCTGGCCTACGGCAAGTTAGCGTTCAACGGTGACCCGCTGGACCCCGAGCAAATTTGCCCGCAGTGCCGAGCTAAGGCCGTGCCGTGAAGACCTGGGAACGTCTGCCGTTTCAAGTACCTCGGTCCCCGAGCTAACGGCGTTGCGGCGCCAGCGGAGTATGGGGCGCAGCGAGGCATTGGCCACATTAGGTGCCTTAATGCACCGAAAGGACTGATCCTTACAATTAGGACAGTCTGCTCATACATATCAGACAGATAATTGGTTTGCTTGGCTGCCGCGAGAGGTGGTACTCAGTGATCCTCAACGAAACACCACTTCATCTTGGGGGTCATCATGAGAAAGACCATCATCCGCTCTGTGGCAACCACCGGTGTACTCGCCGGCCTCCTGTTCACCGGCCCTGGTGTAGCCGCCGCTGAGCCAGACGACGGGGCCAACGTCACCGGCGGGACTGGCGCTCCTCCCGCCGCCACCACTTCCGATTTCTCCTGGACGACCGTTCCAGAGGTCACTGGTCCCCGGCTTCTAGATTAACTGAGCATCCATGTCCAAGCCATTCGACGCGGGTATCTCCGCACTCGGGATACCCGCGTCCGCGCCAATCTAATGCCATGGAGTGAGCTTAACACTCAAAATCAACCGTCCCCCACTTCTCCGGGGAGAAATTTTTTCCTGACAGGTGGATCATGGGAGGTTCAGATTTCTAGTTTTTTATTTGGGTACAGGCTCCCACTCCTTACCGAACACCGACTCGTACAGCTTGTCGGGGGTCGCGGTTTGGGGGGAAGCGGGGTAGAGCTGGTCATAGAGCGGGTCGGAAGGTTCCGGTTCAGGGGAGGTCGGGTAGAGTCGCTCATACAAATCGTCGGGTCCCGACTTGCCCCGAGGTGTGCAGCCTAATGCCCTGTCAGCGGCTGCGAGTGCGGCAGCCATGGCGCCCCTGGTGGCGTGGCGCCGAGTGGCGTCAACCAATTGCTCGACAGTCCTCATGCTGCCACACCCTCCTTTTCCTTGCTCTCGATACTCGTGAGCCGTCGCGTTTCATGAGGTATTCGTCAGTGTGTGTGCTGACAGTGAGCTGCGGTGGCCCGGAGGCGGCGCGGTCTAGCCAGGATTGCCGACCGAGTTCGCACTCATCGATCTCGTCGCCGGTGCCGCACCGCCGGCACGCAATCCGGCGACGAACCCATTGACGGTGCGCCGGTCCAGCACGGCGGACACCCCCTGCTCGGCACACCATGCGAGGAACCGCCGCACCCCCATCACGTAGGACTCCACAGTCTGTGGGCTGCGGCCATCGGCTTGCAGGCTGATCACCCAAGACGGCAATAGCGCGGCCAGATCGGGGCTGGCTGGGTTGCTAGACACATGGTTATCTTGACCCGGTGCGGCATGCTTGCTAGCTCGGATCCCGATCAGCCACATTAATGCTGGTTAAAGCCAAGATACGGGGAGGTAAGCCGTTCAACATATTTGGCGATCACATCGACCTCGAGGTTCACCAGGTCGCCGGGACGTCGTCGGCCCAAGGTGGTGAGCTCCTGGGTGATAGGGATGACGCCAACCGAGAAGTCGTTGCTGCCTGCTTCGATCACGGTCAGCGAGACGCCATCCACGGTGATGGATCCCTTCTCCACCACGTAGCGGGCCAGCCCGGTGGGCATTCCAATCCGGACCAGCACCCACGGTGCTGCGTCCTCTGGCATCGTGCGTGACAGCACGGTCCCGGTGCCGTCGACGTGCCCCTGCACCAGGTGCCCACCGAGCCGGTCACCCAGTTTCGCCGCCCGCTCGAGGTTCAACCGGTCTCCGGTTCGAGCCGGGCCCAGGCTGGAGCGACGCAGTGTCTCGCCGATCACGTCGGCGGTGAACACGTCACCGTCGACGTCGACTACGGTCAGGCACACCCCGTTGACCGCGATGGAATCACCGGGTCGGGCATCCGAACTGATAAGGGTCCCCCGGACGGCGAACCGCGCCGCGTCGGGCCGCTCGTCCCTGCCGACAAGCTCCCCAAGTTCTTCAACGATGCCGGTGAACACGGCTCAACCTCTCGGGTGCTTCTCACCGGCCCCACTCGCTCGGGCCTGGGCCCGTAGTGACTCGATAGCCCGCGCTGGATCGTCTGCCCCGTACACCGCCGAGCCAGCGACGAAACAGTCCACCCCGGCTTCCGCGGCCGCCTCGATGGTGTCAGCGTTGATCCCCCCGTCGATCTCCACCAGGACAGTGAGGTGTCCGGTGTCCACCAACCGCCGGGCGGTGCGCACCTTGTCCAGCACCTCGGGTATGAACGACTGCCCACCAAAGCCAGGCTCCACGCTCATCACCAGCAGCGTGTCGTAGTGGCGCAGCACCTCCACCCAAGGCTCCAACGGGGTCTTGGGTTTGACCGACAGGCCGGCCTTGGCGCCAGCCGCGCGCAGGTCCTTTGCCAGCTTCACCGGGTCCTGCGCGGCCTCGGCATGCACCGTGACGTTGTGGGAGCCCGCTTCGGCGTACCCGATCGCCCACCGATCCGGATTCTCGATCATGAGGTGGCAGTCCACCGGGATTTCGGTGTACTTCATCAGGCTTTCCACCACGGGCAGGCCAAAGGTGAGGTTGGGCACGAAGTGCCCGTCCATGACGTCGACGTGCAACCAGTCGGCACCCGGTACCGCGTTGGCTTCGTCGGCGAGGCGGGCGAAGTCGGCTGACAGTAGGGACGGCGCGATCATCGGCTGAGGTGGCACGGGACGACGGTATCGCGCGCTCAGTTCAACGGCCGTTGCGGATCGGTGACGGTGAGTTCCAGCCGGTCCCCGACGACGCTGCCACGGACATCCTGGCCATCGCTGAGGTCACCGGCGAGCAGCATGCGAGACAGCTTCCGGTCCAGTTCCCGTCCGATGACTCTGCGAAGCGGCCGAGCCCCGAATTCAGGCTGATAACCACGGTCGACGATCCAGTCGATGGCCTCGTCGTCGAGGTGCAGGGTGATGGCCCGCGAGTGCAACCGCTGCCGGGTCTGCTCCAGGAGTAGTTCGGTGATCGTGCGAAGCCGCGGCCGATCCAGACCGCGGAACAGGACGATGTCGTCGATCCGATTAAAAAACTCCGGCCGGAAGTGCCGCCGCACGGTGGCCATCAGGGTTTCCCGGACGTCCTCGACTGATCCCCCGGCACTGGTCGCAGCCAGCAGTTTGTCGGCACCGAGGTTGCTGGTCATGATGATCACGGTGTTGGCGAAGTTCACGGTCCGGCCCCGGGCGTCGGTGAGCCGTCCGGTGTCGAGCACCTGCAGCAGGATGTTGGAGACGTCGACGTGCGCCTTCTCGATCTCATCCAGCAGCAGCACGGTGTACGGGGTGCGGCGGACTGCCTCGGTGAGCTGACCGGGTTCGTCATGGCCGACATAGCCGGGCGGGGCGCCGATGAGCCGCGACACGGTGTGCTTGTCCTGGAACTCGCTCATGTCGATGCGGACGAGGCGCTGCTCCGCCCCGAACAGCGCTTGCGCCAGCGCCCGGGCCAGCTCCGTCTTGCCGACGCCGGTAGGGCCAAGGAACAGGAACGATCCGACCGGCCGGTCTGGATGGTTGAGACCAGCGCGGCCGGCCCGGACCGCGTCCGCAACGGCCTCGACCGCCTCGTCCTGCCCGACGACCCGCTGCCGCAGCTCCTCCTCGAGGTGCAGCAACCGGTGCCGCTCCACCTCGGTGAGCTGCGCGACCGGGATACCGGTGCTTCGTGCGACGACGTCGGCGACGTCCCCAGCCCCCACCTCCGGCGGGCGCATCGGGCCGGCGCGGGCACTGCCCAGCTCCACGATTGCGAGGTCGAGCTCCCGGGTCAGCGCCTCGGCGCGCTCGTAGTCCTCAGCGTCCACCGCGATGTCCTTCGCCCGGGTGAGCTGCTCGACGCGCTGCTCGAGCGCCCGGGTGCCCTCGCTCGGGGCCTCGGCTCGCATCCGGACCCGCGCGCTGGCCCGATCGATCAGGTCAATCGCCTTGTCCGGGAGGAACCGGTCGGTGAGGTATCGATGAGATAGCCGCGCAGCCGCATCAGCGGCCTCATCGGTGATGCGTACCCGGTGGTGCACCTCGTAACGCTGGCGCAGGCCGCGCAGGATCGCGACGGTGTCTTCGACACTCGGCTCGGCGACCAGGATGGGCGCAAAGCGCCGTTCCAGCGCCGGGTCCTTCTCGATGTGCCGGCGGTACTCGTCGACTGTGGTGGCGCCGACCAGCTGCAGGTCACCCCTGGCCAAGGCGGGCTTGAGCATGCTGCCGGCATCCATGGCACCACCCTCGGCCCCCGCACCGGCACCGATCACCGTGTGCAGCTCGTCAAGGAACAGCACCACAGCGCGGGCAGCTGCGGTCACTTCGTTGATCACCGCCGTGAGCCGTTCCTCGAACTCGCCGCGGTACTTGGTGCCGGCCACCATCCCTGCCAGGTCGAGCGCGATCAACCGCCGGTTGCGCAACGGCTCCGGCACTGCGCCCTCGACTATCCGCTGGGCTATGCCCTCGACAATCGCTGTCTTGCCAACGCCGGGGTCCCCGATCAGCACTGGGTTGTTCTTGGTTCGTCGCGAGAGCACCTCGAGAACCTGCTCGATCTCGTCGTCGCGCCCGATGACCGGATCGAGACGGCCGGCGCGGGCAGCCGCCGTGAGATCTCGGCCGTGGCGGTCCACTCGCTGCGTCGACGTGCCCGGCCGGGTAATCCCACCAAGGGACTCCTCGAGGCCGCCGACCAGCCGGCTCACGAGATCCTCAAGCGGGTTGAACCCGGAACCGAACGGTCCCTCGGGCATATCGAACCTCCTCGTCCGGAGCGCTGGCGGCCCCGGTCCGCATCCATCCTCGATTGTGCCCTCGCCCCGTCCTCCGTGCCGAGCATGAAGTGGCGGGTCGGGATCGAGAACCTGCGGCACCTTAGGTCAACCGGCGCGCCCTGCCGACCGTGCTCGCGCCGGGCCACACCGGCAGGCGCGGCAGTCAGCGCGCAGATAGCAGCGAGCTGATCAGCTCCATAGTGTCGTGTCCTGAGGTGACCGCGGCGTCGACGGGCATGGCGTCCTTGCTCAGGGTGGCCGCATGATGACCTATACAAAATATATTATCAATTGCACTATACGCGTCATGGGCGCCCAGAGATTATGGTGCTTCTTCAATCTTGCAGCGCGTCAGGCCGGTCTCCATCCTTCTCGTACGACGTTGAGACACATGGTGAAAATCCCGTCGCGCGTCGCGGCGGCCGTGGCGGCAATGGTGCTTGTGATGACGGTGGGCTGCAGTGGCTCCGGGCCTGAGCGGGACGTGAACGCGATCACGGTATGGACCTTGGAGAACCTGCCTGAGCGGCTGGCCGCCCAGCAGGCCATCGCCGCCGAGTTCAGTCGAGCCACCGGGGTCGCGGTGGAGGTCGTGGGGATCGATGAGGACCAGTTCAACCAGCTGGTCATGTCCGCCGCCGCATCGGGGAAGCTGCCGGACGTGGTAGGGGCGCTGCCCCTGGCCAGGGTGCGCTCGCTCGCGGCAAACGAGCTGCTCGACACGGAGGTTCCCGGCGCGGTTGTCGCGAACCTGGGTATCAGCACATTCTCCGAACGGGCGCTCACCCTTACTCGCGACGGCACAATCCAGCTGGCCGTGCCCAGCGACGCGTTCGCGCAGTTGCTGCTCTACCGCCGCGACCTGTTCGCCGCTGCCGGGCTGCCCGTGCCTCGGAATTACGCCGACATCACCGCGGCGGCACGCGCGCTGAACACCGGCGGCGTCGCCGGCTTTGTTGGATCGACAACATCTGGTGACAGTTTCACGCAACAGACCTTCGAGCACTTGGCGCTGGCCAACGGCTGCGAGCTCGTCAGCACCGACGGCAAGATCAGCCTGGACAGCCCGTCGTGCGTTGCCAGCTTCGCCTTCTACAACAACCTGATCCGCAACTACTCGGTGGCGGGTGCCCAGGACTCGGACACGACCAGGGCCACCTACTTCGCGGGGAAGGCCGCAATGATGATCTGGTCATCATTCATCCTTGACGAGCTCGCCGGATTGCGCGCCGACGCCGCACCCAGCTGCCCGCAGTGCGTGGCCGACCCTCGATTTCTGGTCGACAACACGGGCATCGTCACCACGATATCCGGGGCAGACGCCACGGCGCCGGCGCAGTTCGGCGAGGTGGTGTCGTGGGCCGTGCTCGCCGACGCGTCCACTGAACCAGCGCGCCGGTTCGTCGAGTACATGATGAGCGATGGCTACCTCGACTGGCTCGGCTTCGCCCCTGAGGGCAAGTTCCCGACCCGCTCCGGCACACAGACGAACCCTGGGCAGTACGCGGAAGCCTGGCGCGCCCTGCCGGCGGGCGTGGACATCAAGGCGCCGCTGACCGACTTCTACCCGCCCAACGAGCTCGACGCGCTGGCCACCAGTGTGGACAGGCTCAGCCGCTGGGGTATCACCCAGGGTCAGGCGGGGCTGATCGGCGCGATTGCCGGCGAGCTGCCGGTGCCCCAGGCGATCAGCGCCATGACCAGTGGTCAGGTCGAGCCGTCGGAGGCTGCGGAGCAGGCCGCCGACGCCGTCTCCGAAATCCAGGACTCCCTGCGGTGAGACCGCGATGACGCGATCCACCCCAATCCGACCCGCTGAGCGTTCGCCGGCTCGCCCATCCCCGCGGGTGCAGACGCTGGCCCAGCGCGACGCCCGCGCTGGGCGGACGCTACTCGCACCGACACTCATCGTCGTCGTGCTCGTGATCGTGGTTCCGATCGCCTGGACGATCGTGCTGGCCTTTCAGGATCTCCGCCTGATCGATCTTCGGCGCCGAGGGCTGATGGGCGACTTCACCCTCGACAACCTCACCGGCGTGTTCACCTCGCCCGGGTTCTACAACGCGCTGACCACCACCCTGCTGTACTCCGTGGTCGGCACGGCCGCATCGATCGGCATCGGGTTGGTGGCGGCGCTGGCGTTGCGCGGATGGTTCCGAGGGCGCGCGGTGGCGCGGGGGTTCATGCTGCTGCCCTATGTCGCCCCGGTGGTGGCGGTGACATTCGTATGGCAGACCATGTTGAACCCACAGTTCGGCATCGTCAACGAGATCGGCACTTCGGTGTTCGGCTGGACCAACCCGATCGCGTTCCTGACCCAGCGCTCGGCCGAGGTGTCCATCTTCGCGCTGGAGTTCGACGTTCCGGTAGCGCTGCTGACCGTCATGGCGTTCCAGGCGTGGCGATACTTTCCGTTCGCGTTCCTGTTCCTCACCGCGCGCCTGACGGCTATCCCGGTGGAGCTGGAGGAGGCCGCGCGGATAGACGGCGCGACGCCGACGCAGCGGTTCCGATACGTGATCTGGCCACAGCTGCTGCCGGTGATCGCGCTGCTCACGGTGCTGCGATTCATCTTCACCTTCAATGAGTTCGACGACATCTACCTCCTCACCGGGGGTGGAGCGGGCACCGAGGTGGTCAGTGTCCGGATCTATGAGCTGCTCACCGCACGCGGCGACATCGGGGCGGCATCGGCACAGGCGCTGGTGTTATCGCTGGTGCTCGTTATCTTGCTGGGAATTTACTTCCGGTTCTTCGGCCGCCACCTGCAGGAAGCGTGATGGGCCAGACCGACCAGTCCCGGCCGACCGTACCCGCGCCCGCCCGACGTCGCTGGAACCGCGATGCCGTGGAGACCCGCGTGTTCCGGGTGCTGCGCTGGGCGGTGATCGCCGTGCTGGTGCTGGTCACCGCGTTTCCCCTCTATTACATGGTGACGCTTTCCCTGCGCAGTCTGGATCAAGTGGTGCTGCGGCCGGGGGTGCTGTGGCCCGCCGAATTCGATGTGTCCACCTACGTCTCCGTGCTGACCCCGGTGGCCGACGGCGGCCAGGGCTTCCTGGCGTTTATGCGCAACAGCTTCGTAATCGCCGTGCTCACCGTCGCAGTGACGCTGCTCGCGGCGATCCCCGGCGCCTACGCGATCAGCCGACTGCGGTTCGCTGGCCGCCGGCAGGTCAGCGCGCTGTTCCTGGCCGTCTACCTGTTTCCGGCCATCCTCTTGGCGGTACCGCTGTTCGTCTTCTTCGCCGCCATCGGGCTGCGCGGATCGCTGGTGGGGCTACTGATCGTCTACGTCGCGCAGACCGTGCCGATCTCGATCTACATGCTGCGCAACTATTTCGAGACCGTGCCGGTGTCGCTGGAGGAATCGGCAGCGATCGACGGCTGCTCGCGGTTCCAGATCATCCGCTGGATCAGTCTGCCGCTGGCGCTGCCCGCACTGATGTCCACCGCGCTGTACGTCTTCATGATCGCGTGGAACGAGTTCCTGTTCGCCCTGCTGTTCCTTGCCGAGGACCGAGACCGCTGGACGGTATCGCTGGGGCTGTCCCAGCTCGCCGGCAGCATCGAGATTCCCACGACGGTGCTGATGGCCGGCTCGGTCCTGCTGACACTGCCGATCATCGGGATCTTCTTCCTCGCCGAGCGGATGCTTGTCGAGGGCCTGACGAGCGGGGCCGAGAAGGGATGAGCCGGCCCGGCCCACTGCAGAGGAAACCACGATGAGCACTGTTTCCTATAACGGCGTGTCCCGGACTTACCCAGGCAGCGATCGACCCGCCGTTGACTGCCTCGATCTCCACGTCGACGACGGGGAGTGCGTCGTGCTGGTCGGGCCTTCCGGCTGCGGCAAATCGACATCGCTGCGCATGCTTGCCGGACTCGAGGACGTCGACGCCGGAACGATCATGATCGGTGATCGCGATGTCACCCACCTTGCCCCCAAAGACCGCGACATCGCGATGGTGTTTCAAAACTACGCCCTCTACCCCCACATGTCGGTGGCCGACAACATCGGCTTCGCGCTCAAGGTCGCCGGTGTCGGCAAGGTCGAGCGGATGCGTCGCGTGCGCGAGGCCGCGACGCTGCTGGGCTTGCAGGAACTCCTGGACCGCAAACCCAGGGCGCTGTCCGGTGGACAACGCCAACGAGTGGCGATGGGCCGCGCAATTGTACGGGAACCACAGGTATTCCTGATGGACGAGCCGCTGTCCAATCTGGATGCCAAACTACGTGTCTCAACCCGCAGTCAGATCGCCGCGCTGCAACGCCGCCTGGGCATCACCACGATCTACGTCACCCACGATCAGGTCGAAGCGATGACCATGGGAGATCGGGTGGCGGTGCTCAACGGCGGTGTCCTGCAACAGGTCGACGTCCCTCGGCGGCTCTACGACGAGCCGGCCAATGTGTTCGTCGCAGGCTTCGTCGGCTCTCCGGCGATGAATCTCATCAGGGTCCCCGTTGTGCCCGACGGTGTGCGCCTAGGCGACCACGTTGTCCCACTGGACCGAGCGACATTGGCGCGGATCGGCCACAATCCCGAGGTTATCCTCGGCATACGCCCGGAATCCTTGCGCGCAACAACGCAAGACGGTCCTGAGCTCCACGTTCGTGTCGAGCTAGTCGAAGAACTTGGCGCGGATGCGTACCTCTACGGCACAGCAGCCCTGGCACCAGATCACCAAACGGACATCGTCGCCCGCATCAACCCCCGGTGCGCGCCGGCCACGAACGCCATGGTGCGGCTGACGGTGGACAGCAAACAGGTGCACGTGTTCTACGCAAGCAGTGGCCAACGGTTGCCAAGCTGACCCTGTAGCACTCGAATATTGAATTGGGCG
>JALZCN010000429.1 GCA_030863045.1 Actinomycetota bacterium
CGCGCTGGACTGGGCAACCCGCTGCCCGGCGCCAAGCACGGCTCCATCGAATTGCGCCCGGTCATGGTGTTCGACACCCCCTGACATGCCGATGAGCGGGCGAAGGCGCGTTTCTGGTACCCCCCGCCAACCAGGGGACGAACGCATCGTGCCCTTGACTGCACACCGGCCCGGTGACCTCACAGCGCCGCGCGCTTTGTGTGCCATGAACGACCAGAAAAATGTCACTGCAGGCACGCAGACCCTCCTCGTGCCTGCGTGACATGATCCATCAGGTAGGCGAAAGGCCGCAGCAGGACAACAGGAGACCGGTATGAGCCAGCCAGACCTCAAACCCCGCAGCCGAGACGTCACTGATGGCCTGGAGCGCGCCGCAGCCCGGGGCATGTTGCGCGCGGTCGGCATGCGCGACGACGACTTCGCCAAGCCGCAGATCGGTGTCGCCTCGTCTTGGAACGAGATCACTCCCTGCAACCTGTCGCTGGACCGCCTCGCCAAGGCCAGCAAGGAGGGTGTGCACGCGGCCGGTGGCTTCCCGATGGAGTTCGGCACGATCTCGGTGTCCGACGGCATCTCCATGGGTCACGTCGGGATGCATTATTCGCTGGTGTCGCGGGAGCTGATCGCCGACTCGGTGGAGACCGTGGTGGAAGCCGAGCGGCTGGACGGGACGGTGCTGCTGGCCGGCTGCGACAAGAGCCTGCCCGGGATGCTGATGGCCGCCGCACGGCTCGACCTGGCGGCGGTGTTCCTCTACGGCGGCACGATCCTGCCCGGCCGGGTGGAAGGTCGCGAGGTCACCATCATCGATGCCTTCGAGGCCGTGGGGGCCTGCGTCCGCGGTCTGATCAGCCGGGCGGACGTCGACGCGATCGAGCGGGCGATCTGTCCCGGCGAGGGCGCCTGCGCCGGCATGTACACCGCCAACACGATGGCCTGCGCGGCCGAGGCGTTGGGGATGTCGCTACCCGGCTCGGCCAGCCCGCCCGCGGTGGACCGGCGCCGCGACGGACTCGCCCGGGCCAGCGGCGCCGCGGTGGTGGATCTCATCGGCCGGGGCATCACCGCACGGCAGATCCTCACCCGCCCCGCGTTCGAGAACGCGATCGCGGTGGTGATGGCCTTCGGCGGCTCGACCAACGCGGTACTACACCTGATGGCCATCGCCCACGAGGCCGGCGTGCCGCTGGAACTGGACGACTTCAACCGGATCGGCGACAAGGTGCCGCATCTGGCCGACGTCAAGCCCTTCGGCTCGCACGTGATGGCTTCGGTGGACCAGGTCGGCGGTGTGCCAGTGGTGATGAAGGCACTGCTGGACGCGGGGCTGCTGCACGGTGACTGCCTCACCGTCACCGGCCGCACCGTGGCCGAGAACCTCACTGAACTGGCCCCGCCCGACCTTGACGGGAAGATCCTGCACCGCCTCACCGACCCGATCCATCCCACCGGGGGAATCGCCATCCTGCACGGCTCGCTGGCCCCCGAAGGCGCGGTGACGAAGAGCGCCGGTTTCGACGGCGCTGGATCTTCTGGAGCCCGCTTCGAGGGCACGGCTCGAGTGTTCGACGGTGAGCAGGCCGCGATGGACGCCATCCCGGAGCTGCAGCCTGGGGACGTGGTGGTGATCAGGTACGAGGGGCCGCAGGGAGGGCCGGGGATGCGGGAGATGCTCGCGGTCACCGGCGCGATCAAGGGCGCCGGGTTGGGCAAGGACGTGATGCTGCTCACTGACGGTCGCTTTTCTGGGGGCACCACCGGCCTGTGCGTCGGGCACGTGGCACCCGAGGCGACGCACGGTGGGCCGATCGCGCTGGTCCACGACGGCGACCGGATCGTGCTGGACATGGACCGCCGCGAATTGAATTTGCAGGTCGATGCCGAGGAGCTGGCCCGACGTCGGCAGGAATGGAAGGCTCCGCAGCGCCCGTTGCGCGGCGTGCTGGCCAAGTACGCTCGGTTGGTCGGCTCCGCCGCGGAAGGCGCCGTGTGCTCGTGAGTGCGTAGCCGGGTAGGCACTTCAGGGTGGGTGTACCCGCTGTGGCGGGGGACCTTCTATCCACCTGGGCTGCCGCATCGCCGGGAGCTGGAATATCTGTCCGGGCTGATGAACACCGTTGAGATCAACGGCTCGTTCTACTCGCTGCAGCGGCCCTCCAGCTACCAGACCTGGGCCGCGGCAACCCCGGAGGACTTCGTCTTCGCAGTCAAGGGCAGCCGGTTCATCACCCATATGAAGAAGTTGCACGACGTCGAAACGCCGCTGGCGAACTTCTTCGCGTCCGGAGTGCTCGCGTTGGGCGCCAAGCTCGGGCCGTTGCTGTGGCAGCTACCGCCTAACCTGCGATTCGACGCCGACCGGCTGACCGAGTTTTTCGCCCTGCTGCCGCGCAGCACCGTTGAGGCCGCCACGCTCGCGCAGCGCCACGACGAGCGACTTGAGGGCCGGGCCTGGGTCAGCACTGATGCCGACTACCCGCTGCGTCACGCGCTGGAGGTGCGCCATCCCAGCTATCGCCACCCGGCGCTGGTCGAGCTGCTGCGCGCGCACGGGGTAGCCCTGGTGATCGCTGACACCGCGGGCCGCTGGCCCTACCTGGAGGACATCACCGCTGATTTCGTTTACGTCCGGCTGCACGGCGACGAAGAGCTCTACGTCAGCCGCTACACCGACGAGGCGCTGGACGTCTGGGCCCAGCGGATCCGCGGCTGGCAGGCGGGTGCGAGCCCACGCACCGAACACACCATCTCGCCGCCCGCGCCGGTGCGACCGCGGGAAGTCTTCGTCTACTTCGACAACGACGCCAAAGTGCACGCCCCGACCGACGCCATCTCGCTGGCCCAACGATTGGGATAACAGGGGTGCGTCAACAAATCAGGTCATCTTCATCGCGATCTCAGCCGTAGCCGCCGGAGTAGCCCTCAGGGGACCGCTCTGTTTCGGCGACCAGCAGGGAGCCGGGAACGTGCTTGATGCCCGTCTCGCTGCCCCAGTCTTCTGGTCGGATTGACCTCGGAAGGGCACGCCATCGGACACGCAGCTTGAGTTGCCGTGCGAACCGGAGTACCTGACTGGGTTAGGTCCGGTGCTGGCCGTTGGAGAATCGGCTCCCGCGACGACGATGAGGGTGTGAGTGAGCGACACAGGTGCGGCCGGATCCGGCGCTGGGGTTGCTGGACATCTACGACAGGGCGCTGCCTCAGGTCCACGGGTACCTGCTGTCCCGCTGCCGGGACCGCGCGCTGGCCCAAGACCTGACCGCGGAGACATTCCTCGCGGCGGTCGCCGCCGCGCGCAAGAAGCCCACGCCGGCGATCAGCACCGGCTGGCTGGTCGGGGTGGCCCGGCACAAGCTCGCCGACCACTGGCGCCGGGCCGAGCGCGAGCAACGGGGTCTGCGGCTGGTGCAGACCGCCGGCTACGAGATCGACGACCCGTGGGACGCCGAGATCGACACCGTGGTGGCCCATCAGGTGCTCGATGCGCTGGGCCCTCACCATCGCGCTGCGCTCACTTTGCGTTACCTCGATGGCCTGCCGGTTGCGCAGGTCGCTAAGCACCTCGGACGGACCGTGCACGCCATCGAGGCGCTGCTGGTCCGCGCCCGCACCGCGTTCCGCACGGTTTACGAGGACCCGGAGGGAGCGCGATGAACGATCCGCTGAATGCCCTCCGCGAGCCCATCACACCGGTCGATCCCGACCCGGCTTTCGCCGCCGAGCTGCGCTCCCGCCTGCAACGCGCCCTGCTCGCACCAGAAGGAGCACCCATGACCACCACCGTTGAGACCCCCCAGCACACCCTCGGTTGCTACCTCACCGTCAATGACGCCCGCAGCGCGCTGGATTTCTACGAGCAGGCCTTCGGTGCCCGGCGGCGCGGTGAGCCGGTCGTCATGGCGGACGGCCGGATCGGACACGCCGAGCTGGCCATCGGCGATTCGGTGCTCATGCTGGCCGACGAGTTCCCCGAAATCGACCTGCTCTCGCCGCGAACCCGCGGTGGCACCAGCCAGTCGCTGTACCTGCGGGTGTCCGAACCGGGCGCAGTGGATGCCACCGTGCGGGAGGCCGTTGGAGCGGGTGCGCGGTTGGAGCGGGCTGCCGCCGACTACGACTACGGCCGCAACGCCGTCGTCGTCGACCCCTCCGGGCACCGCTGGATGATCTCCTCGTCACCGGCCGCGACACCTACTCCCCGGCACGGCGACCTGGCGTACCTCACGCACGCCGTCACGGACACCGAGCGAGCCCGAACCTTCTACGGCGCCGTACTGGGCTGGACCTTCATACCCGGGCGGGTCCAGGACGGCTGGCACATCGAGGGCACCTACCCGCCCGCCGGGATGCACGGCGGCGCGCCGCGGCCGGGGATCGAGCCGGTTTACCGGGTCGACGATCTGACCGCCGCGCTGGCAGCGGTCCGCGACCATGGCGGCCGGGCGGGTGAACCGCAGCAGCAACCTTATGGCCGGATCGCCGAGTGCGTCGACGACCAGGGAGCTCGATTCCAGCTGCTGCAGCCGTGAGTCCGGATGAGCTTCGCGTGGTCAGGCAGGTGCCATACGGTTCTGCACAGCACCGCCAATCACGCCCCAGAACGTTGTCCACTATCGGCCAGGCCCGTTGGACAGCGCTCGGGATCGCGTACGGCATTGCCGGTGCGCTCGTCGGAAGTGCCACGGCGCGGTTCGATCTGAGGAAGCCACTGGCCTGGATCGGCCGCGATACCGCCGGCGTGATTCGGATACCGTGTGCTATTCCCAGAACGCGCTGACGGGAGCGCAGCGAGCACCCCGTCGCTGAATGCCGGCCAGGTGTTGCGGGCCCAGGGGCCGAAATCGCGGTCGGTGAGCGCAATGCAGGCCACGCGGGCTGTCGGGTCGACCCACAGGAAGGTGCCTGACTGCCCGAAGTGTCCGAAGGTCACTGGCGAATTACGGCTTCCCGTCCAGTGTGGACTTTTGTGGTTCCGTAGCTCGAAGCCCAGGCCCCAATCATTGGGACGCTGCATGCCGAGGCCGGGCAGCAAGCCGTCCAGGCCGGGATAGGCCACCCGGGTGGCCTCGGCCAGGAGTTGCGACGCGAGCAGCCTGGGCGCCAGCAGCTCCGCCGCGAACCGGGCCAGGTCGGCGCAGGTGGACACCACACCGGTCGCGGCGGTGCCGGTCAACCGAGACGCGTCCATCCGCAAGGGCTGTAGCACCCCTTCGGTCAGGTACTCCATGAAGTGGATGCCAGACGACGACGCGACCACGTCGGCCAGCACATCGAATCCGGTGTTGGAGTAGATCCGCTTGGTTCCCGGGGCGGCCAACACCCTGGTGTCGTTGAACGCCAGCCCGGACGCGTGCGCGAGAAGGTGGCGCACCGTGGCGCCTGCTGGCCCGGCCTGCTGGTCGAAGTTCACCGCACCCTCCTGCACGGCGAGCAGCACCGCGTAGGCGGAGAGCAACTTGGTCACCGAGGCGAGCCGGAACGGTCGGTCTTGCGGGCCGTGGCTGCCCACCACAGCACCGGAGTCGCCCACCACGGCGACAGCTACCGTGTCGACCGGCCACTGCTGCACGCCGCGCAGGCTGTCCATCGCGGGCGACAGTACGGCAGTGGCAAGATCCGTCTGTGCACTCTGACCGTCTACTGCTTGGACCAGGTCCGTCCAACCCCTACCCCGAGGCGATCGAGGCGCTGGCCCGGCCGATACTCGGTCACCTGGATCCCGAGTTCCTTGCCCTGGTGGCCGATACCGCGCAGCGACTACGGACCGTCTTCGGTACCCGCAACCGCTTGACTCTGCCGGTCAGCGGCACCGGTTCGGCGGGGATGGAGACGTGCCTGGCGAATCTGCTCGAGCCGGGGGAGCTGGCCATCGTCGGGGTGAACGGCTACTTCGGTGAGCGGCTGTGCGAGGTGGCTCGCCGGGTGGGCGCACAGGTGCAGGCCGTGCAGGCACCATGGGGGCGGGCCTTGGACCCTGAACAGCTGCTCGACGCCCAGCGCGCCGCGCCCCATGCCCGGCTCGTCGCGGTAGTGCACGCCGAGACCTCCACCGGAGTGTGTAACCAGATCATCCCGCTGCGCCAGCTACAGGACACCGGCACGCTGCTGGTGGTCGACACCGTCACCTCGCTGGGCGGGATCCCGGTCGAGGTGGACGCCTGGGGCGTCGACGCCTGTTACTCGGCGACTCAGAAGTGTCTGGGAGCGCCGTCGGGAATCGCTCCGGTGACGTTGTCGGAGCGGGCAGTGCACCAGATCCGGAACCGGGAGCGGCCGGTGTGCTCTTTCTACCAGGATCTGAACCTGCTCGACGCCTACTACCACGGCGACCCTCCGCGCTACCACCACACGGCGAGCTCCACGTTGATCTCCGCTGTGCACGCTGGTCTGGGCCGGCTGCTGGAGGAGGGCCTGCCGGCGGTGTGGGAGCGTCACGCGCGGGCGGGTGAGCGGCTTCAGGCCGCGTTGCCAGAGCACGGTTTCGAAGTGTTCGCCGAGCAGGGCCACCGCTTGCCTCAGCTCACCGCCGTCCGGCTGGCTGACGGCGTGGCCGAGGCTGCGGTCCGCAAGAGGTTGCGCGAAGACTTCGGTATCGAGATCGGCGCCGGCTTGGGACCGCTGGCCGGCACCGGCTGGCGCATCGGTCTCATGGGCCACAATGCTCACGACCGCCCCGTCACCACCCTCCTCGCCGCACTGCGCTCCGTGCTCACGTGAAGCCGCATTCAGCAGGCTCAGCGGGGTAAACCGGCTACCGATAACCCCGCTGAATGCAGAGAAAGGCGGTCAGCGCAGGTTCGGCGTTGAAGTTGGACACGCCGATTGCTCGCACCCGACCGTCGGCGGCCAGCTTCTCCAGTGCCTTCAGGTCTCGACGTATCGGTCCGCCGCGGGGCACCGGCCAGTGGATGAGGTAGAGATCAACGGTGTCCAGTCCCAACCGCCGCACGGCGATTGAGTTGGCCTACGGTGCGGCTCATCCGCTCGACAGCAATACGCGGCCGATCAGCAAGGTGGCACTGGCAGCAGCCACCGCGAGCACCGCACGCCGGGTCCAGCCGTTGTCGAGCACCCGACGCACCGGGCCGGACAACGCGAAGCCGACCAGCAGGAAGGGAGTGAGTAGAACGGTGTTCACCAGCGACCCGCTCGTGACCTGGCCCGCGGCCGCCAGCGCGGCGATCGAGATCACCGACCCCAGGACGAAATAACCACCGATCGTCCCGCGGACCCGCGGGCCTGCCGCGTCCTGGTACAGCAAGGCGATGGGAGGCCCACCGATCGACGCCGCGGTACCCCCTGCCCCGCTGGCGAGCCCAGCCAGCACCAGCGAGCCCGGCCGGGGACGTGGGCGCCAAGTGAGCAACGAGAGCACCACGCAAGCGAGCACACCGACCCCGACCATAAGGCTGAATACCCGCTGCGACAACGCCACCACGGCAAGCACGCCAAGCCCGGTGCCAGGCAGCCGACCCAGCATCGCCCAACCGATTCCGGCCCAGTCGGCGTGCTGTCCGTCTCGGACCACCGCGAGCACCGCGTGCATGGATGTCAGCAAGAGCAACGGAACTGGTACCAGCGTGGGGTCGACCAGGGTTAGCAATGGTGCCGCCACCAGGGCCATGCCATACCCCACCCCGCCCTGCACCAGCGCACCCGCCGCCACCACCAGACCGGCGATGATGATCATCCGTTGATCCGACTCAGCATGCCATCAGGAAGTGACCGGAGCGCGACCGATGTGTCTGCGGATCAGCTGCCATGACGCCAGTGTCGCAGGTGATCTCCAGCCGCCATGCCGGCCGCACGATATCGGCCGCGGTCACAAGCTGGGGACGCCAACGCGGTAAACCTGCCCGGAATGCATCCCCAGAACAGGAGTTCGCGATGTTCTGACATTCGAGTTCGCGGCCGCCCGGGACGGTCGTCCCTACCG
>JALZCN010000349.1 GCA_030863045.1 Actinomycetota bacterium
GGAGACGGCACCAGATTCACGGACTGACCACGCTGTGCTGTGAGGTCCCGGATCCGCTACTTGGATCCGGGACCGTCACGCGTTGAGCGCGCGCTACCACTGCACGGGCACTCATGCTGGCTCGCAGCTGGTGTTGCGGTTGTTGTGGTGTGGTGGCCTCTGCCCAGGGACAGGGAACTGAGGCCACCGCCGGACGACCTGCGAGATGACGTGCTATCCGAGGACCCCTACGAGGTTCCGACCGCGAGTGAAGCTCTCGTTGCGGAAGCCGCCATTGAAGCCGCTGCCATCGTCGCCGTAATTCTTGACGGCGAAGGTGCTGTAGTAGACGTACGTGAAGCGACCCGCATTGTTGCTGCGCGGGCTGGGGGGGTAACCGTTTCGATCCCCCTTGCCGCCGGATCCATAGCCGCCGCCCGTTGCGAAAATCTCCGATACCCTCATATCGTTTCCCTTCCCCCTTCTCCGGTCGTTGGGGAGCCGTGCTAAGGCGAAAAGACCCGAACCGGCCGGGGAAGGGTCGCGACGATGCCCCAATCATCGACGCCGTCAGCGTCTTGCGAACTCTCCTCCGGCGTCAACACCGGCAACTTGTCCATCCGCTGCACTCGGCAGTCAACCCCGACGGTGATCCGAGCGGGCCCCCCTTACTCTCCGTGGTCACGCAACTCCGAAAGTAAGCCATACGGGTGGCGATTGCAATACTAACTTCGGGTGCATGAGTAGCCACGGTCAGTGAACAAGTATCCCGGGTCGCGGGTCGTTGAACCGATGACCACCATGTGACTATGACGCTGTCCCGATTCACGGCCGCCATTGCCGAGTTCGATCGCCGGGTGCGAGTCGTGCGACCAGACCAATGGCACAACCCGACCCCGTGCGCGGAGTGGGACGTCCAAGCGCTGGTGAACCACCTGGTCGTCGAGCAGCTATGGGCGCCATTACTGCTTGACGGAGCCACTGTCGACGACGTCGGCAATCGTTTTGATGGTGACCAGCTCGGCGACGACCCGGTGACCGCCTGGATAAGCGCAGCGGCTGCGGCGCGGGAGGCCTTCGCAGCGCCGGGCGCGCTGGAAAGGTACGTCCAGCTGTCCTACGGGCATCGGCCCGCCGAGGGATACTGCCAAGAGATGACCATGGACCTCACCGTGCATGCCTGGGATCTGGCCCGGGGCATCGAGGCCGACGAGCAGCTCGACGAACAGCTGGTTCGCGACGTGCTGGCCTTCGTCGAGCCGCAGGTCGAGCAGTGGGCGTCCACCGGACTGTTCGCCGCGCCGGTAGCGGTGAGAGATGACGTCGACGCCCAGACCCGGTTGTTGGCCCTGGTCGGACGCCGGCCGTGAGCCGTCCACCGAGCCAGCGGCCAGTCGCGAGCGCGCCCCGGCGTAGCGCACTAAAATAGAACTCGGAATGCGTCCTATCGCATCCCCGCCAATCGCAACAGTGGAGTCGCAGGTGGGCAATCGAACGCCCCGACATGACCACAACCCAGATGACTCCACCGGACCGCGGGAAGAGTGCGGTGTGTTCGGGGTCTGGGCGCCCGGGGAGGAGGTCGCCAAGCTGGCCTACTTCGGACTGTTCGCCCTGCAGCACCGTGGCCAGGAGGCCGCCGGCATCGCGGTGGCTGACGGCTCCCAGGTGCTGGTGTTCAAAGACCTCGGGCTGGTCAGTCAGGTGTTCGACGAGCAGGTGCTGTCCAGCCTGTCCGGGCATATCGCGGTCGGGCACTGCCGGTACTCCACCACCGGCTCGACTACCTGGGAGAACGCCCAGCCCACCTTCTGCACCACGGCCACCGGTTCTGGCCTGGCGCTGGGGCACAACGGCAACCTGGTCAACACCGCCGAGCTACTGGCGCAGGCGCGAAAGGTCGGGTGGCCCACCCGCAATGGGGCGACCACCGACTCCGATCTGATCACCGGGCTGCTGGCCACCGCCGCGGCGGACACCGGCATGGAGAACGCCGCCCAGCGGCTGCTACCTCAACTGCGGGGAGCATTCTCTCTGGTCTTCTGTGACGAGGGCACCCTCTACGCCGCACGGGACCCCCAGGGCGTGCGCCCGCTGGTGATGGGCAGGCTGGAGCGCGGCTGGGTAGTCGCCAGCGAGACCGCGGCGCTGGACATCGTCGGCGCCAGCTTCGTCCGGGAGGTCGAGCCGGGCGAGCTGCTGGCCATCGACGCGAGCGGGTTGCGCAGCTCCCGCTTCGCCAACCCTGACCCCAAGGGTTGCGTGTTCGAGTACGTCTACCTGGCCCGCCCGGACACCACGATCGCCGGCCGCGGGGTGCATGCCACGCGGGTGGAGATCGGCCGCAGGTTGGCGGCCGAGCACCCGGCCGACGCCGATCTCGTCATCCCGGTACCCGAGTCGGGCACCCCGGCCGCGATCGGCTACGCGCAGGGCTCGGGCATTCCCTACGGCAAGGGTCTGGTGAAGAACGCCTACGTGGGGCGCACGTTCATCCAGCCCTCCCAGACAATCCGCCAGTTGGGCATCCGGCTCAAGCTCAACCCGCTGCGCGACGTCATCCGCGGCAAACGCCTGGTGGTGGTGGACGACTCCATCGTGCGCGGCAACACTCAACGTGCCCTGGTACGGATGCTTCGCGAGGCCGGGGCGATTGAGGTGCACGTCCGCATTGCCAGCCCGCCGGTGCGCTGGCCGTGCTTCTACGGCATCGACTTCGCCTCTCGCGCCGAGTTGATCGCCAACGGTGCCGATGTCGAAGGGGTGCGACGCTCGATCGGGGCTGACAGCCTCGGTTATGTCAGCCTGGACAATCTCATCGCCGCCTCCGAGCAGCCGGCGTCGCGGCTGTGCACAGCGTGCTTCGACGGTCGTTACCCGATCCCATTGCCGCCCGCGGAGTCCATCGGCAAGCACCTTCTGGAGGACCTCAAGGGGGTGGCGCGGGGTGTCGCCGGGGATGCGGAGCCGGTGTCGCACGTGGGGGCGGGCGCCGAGGACGCCCTACACCGACCATGACCAGGTAACGTGGCTGTTACTGCTCGTGGGGGCATGTTTAGCAGCATCGCCACCCGTGTCTTGGAGCGCCAGCCATGACCGACATCGACAGCCCGCACGCCACCTACGCCGCAGCCGGGGTCGACATCTCTGCGGGGGAGAAGGCGGTCGCGGCACTGCGCTCACACGCCGAGCGCGCCCGTCGCCCGGAGGTTCTGGGCACGCTGGGCGGGTTCGCCGGCCTGTTCAAGCTCAAACTCGACCGTTGGCGCGAGCCTGTCCTGGCCAGCTCCACCGATGGGGTCGGCACCAAGATCGCGGTAGCGCAGGCGATGGATGTGCATCACACCATCGGGATCGACTTGGTGGCGATGGTCGTCGACGATCTGGTCGTGTGCGGAGCCGAGCCGTTGTTCCTGCAGGACTACATCGCGGTCGGCAAAGTGGTACCGGAGCGGATCGCGGATATCGTCCAGGGAATCGCTGATGGTTGTGTCCAGGCTGGCTGCGCGCTACTGGGCGGAGAGACCGCCGAGCACCCCGGGATGCGCACTGACGACGACTACGACCTGGCCGCGACCGGAGTGGGCGTGGTCGAGGCGGACGCCATTCTCGGGCCTGATTGCGTCCGGCCCGGTGATGTGGTGGTGGCGATGGGCTCGTCAGGGCTGCACTCCAACGGTTACTCACTGGCCCGGCACGTGCTGCTGGACATCGCCCGGATGCCCCTGGACGGGCATGTCGAGGAGTTCGGCCGCACGCTGGGCGAGCAGCTGCTCGAACCCACCCGGATCTACACCAAGGACTGCCTGGCACTGGTCGCCGAGACCGAGGTGCGAACCTTCGCCCATATTACCGGCGGGGGCCTGGTGGCGAACCTGTCACGGGTGATGCCCCACGGGCTGGTCGCCGTGCTCGAACGCGGGACGTGGACGCCAGCCGCGGAGTTCGCCTTGATCGCACGACGGGGCCGGGTGCAGCGCGCCGAGATGGAGCGCACGTTCAACATGGGAGTAGGGATGGTCGCGGTGGTCGACCCGGCTGAGGTGGATCGTGCGCTTGCCGTGCTGACGGCTCGTCACGTGCCGGCGTGGGTACTCGGCGACGTACGCAAGTCCCGCGACGTCACCGCCGACGCCAGAGTCGGCGCTGTCGCCAAGGACTCCGCCCGTGCGGTGCTCCGCGGAGATCATCCACGCTTTTGACCGCGATCCGCTCAGTTGGCCTCAGCGGCGGTACTCGTCGTACTCGTCGATGTCAACATCATCGGTGCGGTCCCCGTCGTCCCGGCTGTTGACGTGACTATCACCCGACAGCTCTCGTTGCAGGGCTTCGAGGTCTGTGGTGGGAGAGCTGTACTTGAGCTCCCGGGCCACCTTCGTCTGCTTGGCCTTGGCTCGGCCGCGCCCCATGGCTCGACCCCCTCGCACGCAGGGACGGGGCCAGCCGGGGGATTCGGCGGCCTCGTGCACGACAATCTGTTGGTACCACCGTACAGGGTTCCGTGGGCGGGGTGCGATGTGGCAGCGCCCTCACGCGAGCAGCGGCCCGGGCAGGCTCGGGTCCGTATTCGTCCGGGCGTTCCTACCGGGATTCATCGTGGCCCGGTTCGGGCAGCCGGCGTTGCGCAGCGATCAGCTCGTCCACCGAAGCGGCCCCGCTGGCATACCGGGAGCCGATCTCAGCGTTGAGGGTGTCCACCACACGCTGCACCTCGCGGCGGCGCTGGGATACCGAGACTTCCTCCGAGCAGTAGGTTTGCCGGGCGTCGTCAAGCTGGTCGTCAGACAGCGATTCGACATCGGAAAGATCGACGTCGGCCACCAACGCCTCGACGTGGCGGCGGTGCGCCTCGGCCCGCGTGGGCTCCAGCCTCTGGTGGCGACCGGAGCCGACTGCTGGGCCCACGGCGTTCACCGCCAGGATGCGGGCCAGCTCAGCGACGACGGGAGCACTGCTGCCCTCGCAGCGGCGTCGCTGCTCGGCGCGCACAATGTCGATCCGGGCGTGCAGCAGCCGGCGCAGGTACGACAGGTCGGTCTCCTCCTGGGCCGCCTCATCCCGGCGCCGGCGCACCTCACCCAGCTCCAGCTCACCCACCCCAGCGGTGTAGGCAGGGTCCAACACCCGGTCGATCCGCCGGCGTCCACCCGTCCGAACCTCGATCACTCCGCCATCCTGTCACCCTCGCCGCATTCAGCGGGCTGGGCGGGGTTATTCGAGGCGTGTCCACCCCGCTGAGCCCGCTGAATGCAGCGATCAGGTCTTGAGGCGTCGCAGCGCAGCTCGGCCGGGGGGCTCGCCGGTATCGGGGGGGATGGAGTCGGGGTCGATTGTTGCCGCGGCTTCGCCGGCTCGCAACGGGGTGGTCGGGTCGATCGAGCGCTTGAGCAGGGCCAGCGCGATGGCACCCTGTTCGTAGTGGGTGGCCACGGTGCCCACCCGGCCGACCACCCGATCGCCGGCCCGCACCGGGTCCCCGGTGGCGGGCAGGGCCTCGGGTGACTCCAGGTGCAGCAGCACCATCCGCCGCGGCGGGCGACCCAGATTTGACACCCGCGCCACGGTCTCCTGACCGCGGTAGCACCCCTTGTTCAGGTGCACCGCAGAGCCGATCCAGCCGACCTCATGCGGGATGGTGCGCTCGTCGGTGTCAATTCCCAACCGCGGACGCAACGCTGCCACCCGGATCGCCTCGTACGCCCAGGTGCCGGCCGGAGCGGCACCGGCCTCGACGAGTCGCTGCCACACCTGCGTCAGCTCAGCCCGCGGTACCAGCAAGTCGGCCCGGCCGGCGGCGGCGCGCACGAACCCACCCAGCTGCCCGGCCCTCGTGATCACCGCCTCGGTTCCAGGGCCCAGCAGGGACAGCACGGCCAGCTCCGTCGACGCATCCCACGGTGCCACCTTCGACCAGAACACCATCGAGCTCAGGTAGGTCAGCAGGTCCCGCGCCTGCCCAGGCTCGGTGTCCAGCCATACCGTGCCGTCCACGTGGGACACAACAGCGTGGTGCTCGACGTGTCCCCGCAGGTCGAGAACCAGCGCCTCGGTGTGCTCTCCCTCGCCCAGCGCGAGCAGGTGCTGGGAGGTGATGGTGTGCAGCCAGCTCAGCCGGTCCTCGCCGGGCACGGCGAGGACCTCGCGGTGTGACCGGTCCACCACCGCGACGCCGCGCTCGGCGGTGCGCTGCTCGCCCAGCGGGTCGCCGTGGTGCCAGGCCACCCCGGCGTCCGGCGACCCATCGGGTGGCGGCACCGCACCCGGCAGTCCCAGCAGCGGCGACGTCACGAGCCGTTGTTCTCCGCGCTGCAACGCGCGCACCGCCCGGACAGAGCGAGGTGGCTGGGGTCCAGCACAAACCCGAATCGCTGTTGCAATCCTTCGGTGAGTTCGTCGAGCTCGTCAGGAGGTATCTCGGTGACCTCGCCGCATCGGTGGCAGACCAGGTGCACGTGATCATGCGCTTGGGTGGAGTAGCTCGGCGCACCGTGCCCGAGATGGGTGTGCCGAACCAGGTCCAGACCCTCCAGCAGGTCGAGGGTGCGATAGATGGTGGTGATGTTGACTGCCGGTGCGACGCGTTGGCCGTGCTCGCAGATCCGCTCCGGGGTGGCACGCTGAAGTTCTTGCACCGCATCGAGCACGAGTTGGCGCTGCGGGGTCATCCGCATCCCCCGCTCGTGCAGCGTGCGACGCAAGCTGGTATCCACAACCATGATGGTAGCGCCACGCACTGCGCCCAAGCGTGTACTCGCGCTGCTGAACGGTGGTGTCGTCGATCCGGACGCCGCATTGCTGCGCGCCGACGACCTTGGCGTGCTGCGCGGAGAGGGCGTCTTCGAGACCGTACTGGTCATCGACGGGCTAGCGGTGGAACTCGAGGCGCATCTGGCACGGCTGACCCACTCCGCGGCGATGCTGGAGCTCCCGGCACCTGACCTGCCGGCTTGGCGCGCCTGCGCACAGCACGTCATCGACGCCTGGGACGGCGGTTCCGAGATGGTGTTGCGGCTGATCCTTACGGGCGGTCTCGATCCCGACGTCTTCGTGCGCGGCGGCGGAGGCACCGGGTACGCGCTGGGAACTGCGGTCAGCTCGACCCTGCTGGCCCAACGCCGGGACGGGATCGCCGCGGTGACGCTGACCCGGGGCACCGTGCCCGACCTGGCGGACAAGGCCCCCTGGTTGCTTCTCGGCGCCAAGACGTTGTCCTACGCCACCAACATGGCCGCGATACGGCACGCCGAGCGGGTGGGTGCCCAGGACGCGGTGTTCGTCGCCGCGGACGGGTCCGTACTGGAGGGCCCCACCTCCACCGTGGTCATCGCGCAGGGCACGAGCCTGCGCACCCCCCCTGCTGAGCTGGGCATCTTGGCCGGCATCACCCAGGCGGCCCTGTTCCGAGCTGCCGAAGCGGCCGGATGGTCCACTCGGGTGGAGCCGCTACAGGTGGCCGACCTGCACGCGTCCGACGGGTTGTGGCTTTGTTCGAGCGTCCGGCTGATCACCCGGATCCATACTCTGGACGGCCACCCGCTGCCCGACGCCGATCTCACCGACACGCTGCGGGGCTTGCTGCCATTAGGGTTGCCGAACCCGCCGTCGCGCGGTTAGCGTGCGGGCACACGGGAAAGGAGGTGGTCCAACGTTGAACGGCGATAGGGCTCGTGAGGTGGCTGCCAGCTAGAGCCGCCGACGGCCGTGGAAGGCCACCTCCACCTGGACGGCGTTACTTTAACGGCGGACTGCGAGAGGCGGCCGGCGAATCCAAGGCAGTCACCCGGCCCCCGGGTGCCGAGCACTAGTCCCGCTCGGGCGC
>JALZCN010000354.1 GCA_030863045.1 Actinomycetota bacterium
CTGCCAGACTGTCGGTTTCGAGCCTGGCGCCGGAGCCGGCGTCGATAAACGGTATGAGGTAGCGAATCGACAGATGATTCAACGACAGCCGGGCCCCGTGCCCGTCGACGCAACCGAGCAGTAGATCTGCAGCTTTAGCGTGGGTGAGCGCCACGCTGTCCAGGAATGGAGCCGCCACGGCTGTCACCGCGACGTCAGGTGCCACCCGCTTGATCAGTTCCCGGAACACATCGACCTTGTACCGTCCGACGTCGTCCGGTTTAGCGCCGATGAGACGGTTGAGATTGCTCAGTTCGGTACGGTCTGGATCAATGAGTGTCAGGTGGCTGACGCCGAGGTAGGCAAGTTCTAACGCAACGAACGAACCGAGGCCACCAACTCCCACCACGGCTACTCGCGCTTTTGAGAGGGCCTCTTGCGTGGCGGCACCCAGAAGGGGTAGCTGCCGGCTGCGACGGGCGTCCAGCGGAGTGGTCGACTCAGGCGCCGCGCTGGATGCGGGAAGGTGGCGCAGGATCGGTGAATCGTCGGACGCACTGCCCACGACCGTCACTTGTCGCACCGGCACGATCGTCCCGGTCGCACGCTGGTAATAATGAGCATCGAAGCTGTTTTGCCCAATGACCATGGTGGCGTGGTAGAACGGCTCAGGCAACATCGAGGCGAGGCGCGCCATCTTCACACGGTCGTTGGACCAGTCAATGCCGCTGAAGGTCGTTCGTGACCCCGAGTCAAAGGGGTGTGAGTGAACCTCGATCAAGCTCCAGCCCTCTTGGCGACACCGGGTCAACGCGGCTGCCACAAACCGGCCGTTCGGGCCGATCGCTGATGGCGACTGGTGATCTAAATCCGTCGGTTGTGCGCGTATCAGCTCATGACCTACCAACCGTATCCGGCTCGCTGACACGTTGGGTGCAGCGAGGATGAAGGCCAACTGCTCATACTCCCCGCATCGCCCTGGGCCGCTGCTGTCAGAAGACAGCAGGTGTGCGCGGAGCTGCGACCACAGGCTCGAGCTCAGTACAATGTCCTGCACCTCAGGCCTCATCATGTTGCTCCACTCAAAGTGCGCCGATCCCGGAAGATTGTCGCGATCAGGTTGAGGTAAGTGACCAGACTGTGGCCGCGCATGAAGTCGGCGCCCCCGGCAGGTCGCCAGCCGATCAGGTGTACGCAGAAGTGTCCCCATCCGTGGCTGAGATGTTCCTTGTCACTGCTGGGGCCGCGGGTGAAGAAGTGATTGATCGGCTGGCCTTTGTCTGTACGGAGATCGTGATCCGTCCAGAACCACTCCGGTGGTACTGAGGGGTAGCCGGGGGTACCGTGAGGAATGTCGATGAGTAGCTCGACATAAGCTTTGTTCCAGCCCCGAGCAATCGGGAAGCGCTCGACATAGAACCATACGCCGCTTTCCGTGTCGAAGCGAACGTCACCGAACCGTTGTGACAGTAACAGCGCCTCGGCCTTGAGGCGGCTGAGCCTGCGCCGCGTTTCGAGGTCGTTCGTTATCGGCAGCACTCTGGACCGGCCGTGTGCCCATAGCTGAATGGCGTCACGACCGAGTAGTCGACCGCATCAGCAGGCAGCGGCTTATGGTCATCGAGCTTCACGATCTGGCCATCGGGCATACTCGCCATCACCCAATCGGAAAGTACGCTGTTGGTGTGACGCTTTAGATCGGCGGCAGTCGGTCGATCCTCACGCACGTCGATAATCTCGCCGTTAACCATGTAGTTACCCATCTCAGCGCCTTCTCTCATCGATCGAGCATCTCTGGACGTCTATTGACTGTTCAGTGCATAGCAGTGGGGAAATCGGTGAACTTCGTCTGTGGCCGGCTTGGCCTCTATACGGTCAGCTGCCCGCTGCGTGATGGAGCAAGCACAGACGGTTACCGCGATCATGCTCTTCCGTGACACAGGAAGGCCACTTGGGCAGGTCGCAGTGGCGGTTCGATGGCGCGGATGGCCCGTTCGTGCTCTCATGATTCCACCTCGTAGTGCGATGGCCTGTGATCTCCATCGTTACCCCGCAAGGTGGCGTTACGCTTACCAATATATATAGCTTTAAGTAATGACGCGTGAGCGCAGCGACACAATTGATGTTCTAGTTGCGTCTTACAGGAGATTCGCGCCTTTTGGGCGCTCGGGGGTCGATTCCTATTCGAGCGCTCCTGCGGAGTCATGGCGTGAAGTCTCGCTCTGAGTCGTGGTCAGTGGAGGCGGTGCCATGGTGGTGACGCGCGCGTCAGCGTGTTGATCTACTTACGGATGACACGGCCGAGGTGGCAGCGATATCGGGCCACGGCGGGGCACTCAGATCGCAGCGGGGATGGTGCCCGCTGTACTCGTCAGGGGTCAGGAGCGCAGGGCCGACATCGCCACCCAGTCTTCCCACGACACGGCCCAGTCATAAATGTCACCGTGCTTCGCGCTGAGCGGGGTGGGGCTGTTGGTGACCTCAACCGGATCACCGAAGATCGCGATGTCGAAGTACTTCTTGGCGTCCGCGGTGGACAGGTTGATGCAGCCGTGGGTGATGTTTGCGCTGCCTTGCGCGCCGCTGCTTGCCGGATTGGCGTGGATGAACTCGCCGTTGTTGGAGATTCGCACGGCCCAATACTGGGGTAGGTTGTAGTAGCCGTAGCGGGGGTTGGTCATCAGCACTTTCTGAGCTTTGTTCATGACCACGTGGATGCCGTTGGTGGTGTGGCGGTTCGGGTCCGAGCCCAGCCCGTAGCTAGCGGGGAAGTTCATGACCTCCTGGCCGTCTCGGACGACGATCAGGCGGTGGCTGTTGACGTCCGCCTTGACGATCTGGGCGCGGCCGACGGTGAACGTCGAGGTCAAGTCCTCCTTGCCGTAGGAGCCCTCGCCGTAGTGCACGCCGTACAGCTTGGCGCTGACTTTGACCTGGGTGCCGGGCTGCCAGTACTCCCGAGTCCGGTAGTGCGCCCGGGAGCCGCCGTTGTCGTCGGGTAGCCAGGCCCACGATCCTTCGGTCGGCACGGAAGTCTGCACCGTCAGCGTTCTCTCGACACTGGCCTTGTCGGACACATGGTCGTCGAACTGCAGGATGATCGGAGCGGCGATACCGACGCTGTCACCGTCGCTGATGTTCAGGGTGGCGCGGAGTTGCCGTTGAGGCGTGACGGTGGTGAACGAGCCAGTGATGGGCACGGTCAGGCTGTCGGCGCCGGTCGCGGTGCCGCTCCAGGTGTACGTCTTGCCGTAGCCGAGTGGCTCAGTGGCAGTCCAGCTGGTCCGGTCTGGGCTCATCGTGCCGGCCACGGCCTTCCCGTCCGCGTTCGTCAGCGCGGCATGTTGGAGGACGCCCTCGGTCACCCGCACCGAGACGGGCAGCGTCGGATTGATCTCCGCAACCTTGTCCCCTGGCACGGTATCGACCTTCGCCTGGGGAGACGGGGGAGCGCCGCTGAATAGTCTTGTGGGACCCGCTGAACATGCGGCGAGCGCCATCACCACGACAAGCAAGACCAATATGCCCCGCATGATTCCCCGCCGCATCTACCCGATCGCCGCCCCACGACAGGGTATCGCGAGGATCCCCGCACCAGTTACTTCTGACGGCGAACTGTCGGTACCTCCTCCGCACACTGGCCGTGCAGCGCAGATAGGAGAAACCATGACGGCGGCCCGACATGTTGGTGGCGCGCTATGACGATCTCACCGAGATGGCACGTTGATCAGCCGGCTCGGTGCATGGACTTCACTTCGATGCCCAAGGTCGCGGTCACCCGCTCGGCCGTGCAGCGGTTGGGCAATGCGACGGGATCGACACCGGTGCACTGCACCAACCCCGCGTCAGCGGCGAGCACTGCGAGAAGTACCTCGCCTGCCACCGTCGCGTGCCAGCTGGTGGTGCACAGCAGCCGGTCACCGGCGGACAGACCCAGTTGTGCGGCCCGCGCCCGGGCCGCGTCGACGACCATCTCGACGTCTGGCCCCGCGCCGCTGGGTACGAAGC